>NZ_CALRZC010000289.1:0-9066 GCF_943372545.1 Variovorax sp. YR752
GCCAGTCGGGCGTGTTGCGCCGGTAGCTCCAGCCCAGCCGGTTGTGCGCCTCCAGCTCCTGCGGCGTGCGCGGCGTGCCGTACTTCGCCAGGTAGTCCGGCGCGGCCACGATCGATTGACTGGTTTCGCCGAGGCGCCGCGCCACCAGGTCGGACGACGGCAACTGGCCCCAGCGGATCGCGATGTCGGCGCGCTCGTCCATCAGATCGACGATGCGGTCCGTCAGCGCAATGTCGAGCGTGATCTGCGGATGCATCTCGAGCAGGCGCGGCACCAGCGGCACCAGCTTGTGATGCCCGAACGACACGCTGGCATTGATGCTCACGCGCCCGCGCGGCGCCGCGCCAGCCGCGGCGCAACGCTCCGCCTCGTCCATGTCGGCCAGCACGCGCGTGCTGCGCTCGTAGAAATGCAGCCCCTCGGGCGTGAGCTGCAGCTTGCGCGTGGAACGGTGCACGAGCTGGATGCCCAGGCGCAGCTCGAGCCGCGCCACCAGCTTGCTGACGGCTGACGGCGTCATGTCCAGCAGCCGCGCCGCCGCCGAGAACCCGCCCGCCTCCACCACCTGCACGAAGGCTTCCATTTCGCCGGAGCGGTTGACGTCGATGCGCGGCATGGTGTTCCTTCGATTGTGACTTGAATTCACAAGTGCATGTACTCGCGGCATTCTAGTCATCGAAGCCGATTGTCCGCACAGTACAGGCATCATGCCCATCGCTCTTCTTGCCCTCACCGCCGGTGCCTTCGGAATAGGCACCACCGAATTCGTCATCATGGGCCTGCTCATGCAGGTGTCGACGGATCTTCAGGTTTCCATCACGGCCGCCGGTCTGCTGATCTCGGGCTACGCGCTTGGGGTCGCGGTCGGTGCGCCCGTGCTCACCATCGCCACCCGCAAGCTGCCGCGCAAGACCGTGCTGCTCGCGCTGATGGCGATCTTCACGCTCGGCAACCTCGCCTGTGCGCTCGCGCTCAACTACGAAATGCTCATGGCCGCACGCGTCATCACCTCGCTGGCGCACGGCACCTTCTTCGGCGTCGGCTCGGTGGTCGCCACCGGCCTCGTGGCGCCCGAGCGCCGCGCCTCGGCCATCGCGATCATGTTCACCGGCCTCACCGCCGCCACGCTGCTCGGCGTGCCCGCCGGTGCGTGGCTCGGCCTGCAGTTCGGCTGGCGCTCGGCCTTCTGGGCCGTGACGGTGATCGGCGTGCTCGCGCTCGTGGTGCTCGCCGTGTTCGTGCCCCGCGTGAAGGGCGAGGCCAAGCCCGCGCCGCTGCGTGAAGAGCTCGCCGTGCTGGCGCGCCCGCAGGTGCTGCTCGGCCTGGCGATGACGGTGCTCGGTTTTGCCGGCGTGTTCGTGGTGTTCACCTACATCCAGCCGCTGCTCACGCAGCTCACCGGCCTGTCGGAATCGGCCGTGTCGCCGATCCTGCTGGTGTTCGGCGGCGGCCTCGCCGTCGGCAACATCCTCGGCGGCAAGCTGGCCGACCGCGCCCCGATGGCCGCCGTGCTCGGCACGCTGGTGGCGCTGGCCGTGGTGCTCGGCGCAATGCAGTTCACCATCGGCACGCCGTTCACCGCCGTGGTCTTCGTCGGCCTGCTCGGCGTGGCCTCGTTCGCCACCGTGGCGCCGATGCAGCTGCGCGTGTTGGAGAAGGCTTCGGGTGCGGGCCAGAACCTCGCGTCGAGCCTCAACATCGCGGCCTTCAATCTCGGCAACGCACTCGGCGCCTGGGTCGGCGGCGTGACGATCGATCACGGCCCGGGGCTGCACGCGCTGGGCTGGGTGGCCGCGCTGCTCACGCTCGTGGGCCTGGCGATTGCACTCTGGAGCCGTTCGCTCGACCGTCGTGCGCAGAAGAACGGTCAGCTGCCGGCCGACGGCGCCTCCGCACGGGCCTGATCCGATACACCCGACAACCGGCGCGCGAAGAACGAAAGGATCTCGTCGCGCGCCGCGATCGTCGGCTGGCCGGCCTCGTCGATCAGGTGCGCCGTCACCACGCTGTGCGGGCTTGCCACCACCTGCGAGAAGAACGACGGCAGGTCGCGTGTGTTGGCCGCGCTGTCGGGCAGCACGCGGGCCACGAAGCGGTCGCCCTCGAAGCGGTAGGCCATCACGGTCAGGTCTTCGCGCTCCAGGCGTTGGCGCACCTGGGCGATCTCTTCCTGAGAAATCTCGATGCCGCCGGGGTTGTCCAGCGGCAGCGACGGCTGCGACAGCACGGGCGCCAGCACCGCGGGCTCCAGCATCATCGTGAGCGCGAAGTTGCCCGTGAAGCACATGCCGATCGCACCCACGCCCGGCCCGCCGCATTCCGCATGCGCCAGCCGCGCCAGCGCGCGCAGCCACTGCGTCACCGGGCTCGAGGCGTTGCCCGCGAAGGCGCGGAACTCGGCGCTCACGCAGGCGCGCTGGAACACGGCCTTGCCCTCCTCCGCGTCCGGCACGGCGCCGTCGCGACCGAACATCGACGGCATGTAGACCGTGAAACCGGCGTCGCGCACCCAGCGGGCGAAACGCGCCACGTGCGGGCTGATGCCGGGCATCTCGGTCATCACGATCACCGCCGGGCCGGTGCCAGCCACGTAGACCGCCTTGGTGGCGCCGTCGAGCGTGATCTCGCGGCGCGTGAAGTCGTCGAGCGGATCGGTCCTGTCCATGGGCTGCGTCATGGTCGAAATCCAGAAGGTTGAGGTGGCTGCCATTGCACCCGGTGCGGCGCTAGACTGCCAGTGTCCATTCAGACGCCTATCAAGCGTTTTCAGCCATGCACGATTTCACCGTTCTCGTCCTTCCGGGCAGCTTCGGCACCAGCACCGCCGTCACGCTCGACGTGCTCGCCGCAGCCGCCACGCTCGCACCGCGCCACAAGATGCCCCGCCCCACCTGGCGGGTGGTGTCGCCCGATGGCGGCATGGTGCCGCTGAGCAACGCGCTGCAGATCGACACCCTCGCCATGCCCCGCCGCGCGCGCACCGATGGCTCGACGTGGATCGTGCCCGGCCTCGGGGTCGACAAGCCCGCCGACCTTGCATTGCGCCTCACCGACGACAACGCCCGTGCCGCCATCGACGCGGTGCGACGCCATGCCGCGCGCGGCGGCGCGGTGGCCGCTTCATGCTCGGCCGTGTTCCTTTTGCAGGCGGCCGGCCTGCTGCACGCCCGCCGCGTCACGACCTCGTGGTGGCTGGCGCCCGAGCTGCGCCGTCTGGAGCCCGATTGCCATGTCGATGCCGACCGCATGGTGTGCGCCGACGGGCCGGTGAGCACCGCGGGCGCGGCCTTCGCGCAGTCGGACCTCATGCTCCATCTGCTGCGCACGCGCTTCGGCCCCGCGCTGGCCGAGGCCGTGAGCAAGGTGCTGCTGATCGACGGCCGCCAGGCGCAGGCTCCGTTCGTCGTGCCGTCGATGCTGTCCAACGGCAACGAGCTGATTTCGCGCCTCACGCAGCGCATCGAAGCCGCGCTGCCCACGCCGCCCAGCGTGGCCGCGCTGGCCGACGAGTTCGCGATGTCGCAGCGCACGCTGGCCCGGCGCGTGCGCGCCGCCACCGGGCTGGGCGCGCTGGCGTTGGTGCAGAGCGTGCGGCTCAACCGCGCCCGCATGCTCATCGAGAGCAGCCGCATGACCATCGACCAGGTCGCGACGCAGGTCGGCTACGAAGACGCCACGGCGTTGCGGCGGTTGATGCGCAAGTCGGCCGGCGCGCCGCCGAGCCGCTTCCGGTCGGCCTTGCAGACGGCGTGATTCGGTTGCCGCAGAATGCGCCGCACCATGACCCGTCCGCTTGTCACCATTCGTCCCGCCACCGCAGCCGACGCGCACACGCTCGCCGCGCTGGCGATCCAGGTATGGCTCGACACCTACGCCACCGACGGTGTGAACGACCTGCTCGGGCGCTACGTGCTCTCGACCTTCACGCCGGCTGCGTTCGCTGCGTGGTCGGAATCGCCCGATGCCGCGCTGCGCGTGGCGCAGGTCGACGACCATCTCGTGGGCTATGCGCTGCTGCAGTTCGGCGCTGCGCAGCCGCTGGCACCGGGTTGCGCCACCGAACTGCGCACGCTCTATGTGCAGTCACCGTTCGCACGCAGCGGCGTCGGGTCGATGCTGCTGCGCGAAGCCCGAAGCGCCGCCCACGCACGCACAGGCAGCGACAGCCTGTGGCTCACAGTGAACGTGAAGAACCTGCGCGCCTGCGCGTTCTACGAAAAGCACGGGCTGACCGTGACGGGGCTGACGCAGTTCGTGCTCGGCGACGAACGACACGACAACCACGTGATGGCCACGCCGGGCCGCTGATCAGCCCAGCGGCAGCTCGATGCACGCCGCCAGCGGCACCTCCGTGATGCGTTCGCTGCTCGCCACCACCACCGCCCGCCCCGGCTGCGCCATGCGCCGCTCGATCGCCTGCCACAGGCCGTGGATCGAACGCGCGTCGAGCGCACCCACCGGATCGTCCAGCAGCACCACGGGCCGACCCGACGCCAGCGCGGCGGCGAGCCCGACCTTGCGGCGGGAGCCGGTCGACAGCATGAACATCTGCTTCTCCAGATGCGGCGTGAGCGAGAAGGCCTCGACCAGGTGCTGCCACTCGGCCTTGTCGAAACCCCCGTCGCCCTCGCCCAGCAAGGCCGTGCAGGCCTGCACGCTGAGCGGATCGAAGGCTTCAGCCGCCGGCTCGCAGAAGAAGACCTGGCGCCGGTAGGCCTCGGGTTCGGCGTCGAGCGCCACGCCGGCCACGCGCAGCTGCCCGGCCGACGCAGGCTGCTGGCCCGCCAGCACGCGCAGCAAGGTCGACTTGCCGCTGCCGGTGTCGCCGTACAGCAGCGTGACACCTTCGCCCACGGTAGCGGACCAGCCGTTCGCCAACGCGGGCTGGTCGGGGTAGGCGAAGTGCAGGTTCTGTACCTGGAGGATGGGAGAAGTCGGGGAAGGTTTCATGCGAAAGGGATCGTCGAAAAGTCGCCAGACGCCATTGTGTCGCCGCCCTGTCGTGCGTTGCGTCAACGCGCGGCGACGTCCAGCGGCGACAGCCCCTTCACCCACTCGAACACCGCCGCCACGTTCGGATCGTCGCGCCGCGCCTGCGGGCATACGAGGTAGAACGGCGAGCCCTGCAGCACCGGCCCGAAGGGCTGCACCAGGTTGCCGGCGCGCAGTTCGTCGGCGATGAGTGCCAGGCCCATCAGCGCCACGCCCTGTCCCTGCAGCGCGGCCGAGACGGTGTGGGTTTCGTCGGAGAACACGGGGCCGGCCGTCACGTCGAGGCCTGGCACCTGCGCCACCTGCTGCCACGCGGCCCAGGTGCCCGGCTGGGTCTTGCTGTTCGGCACCGCGAAGTGCAGCAGCGTGTGTTTCACGAGGTCGGCCGGACGGCGCAGCTTGAGCGCGGGGCTGCAGGCCGGCGCGAAGACGGTGTCGAACAGCTTCTCGGCCACGAGGCCCGGCCATTGGCCCTTGCCGTAGCGGATGGCGACGTCGGCCGTGAGGCCGTCCAGCGGCACCGCGTCGTGCGAGGCGTGGATGCGCAGGTCGAGCCGGGGGTGCGCCGCGCGCAGCGCCCCCACGCGCGGCAGCAGCCAGCGCGCGGCCACGGCGGGCGTGGTCGACAGCGTGATCGCGCTGCGCTCGGGTGGTGCCCGCAGGCGCGCGACGGCCTGTGCCATGGCGCTGAACGAATCGCTGAGCACCGCCTGCAGCTCGCGCCCCTGCGGTGTCAGCACCAGTTGCCGTGGCTGCCGGATGAACAGCGCCACGCCCAGCGATTCTTCGAGCTGTCGCACCTGGTGGCTGATGGCCGTGGGCGTGACCGACAGCTCGTTCGCCGCGAGCTTGGCGCTGCAATGGCGCGCGGCGGCCTCGAAGGCGCGCAGCGAGGCCAGCGGAGGCAGGGATTGCAGGAGGGCCATGGTGTTCGGAGTGGCGAATAGATGAATTGAATTTTCTGCAGAGAGAAAAATTCGTCGTTTGTCCGACGATGGATGCTTCGATAAATTGAGAACCGTGTCAAGCAGACAGCTGAATTCCCTTCATCCAACCGAGGACCACGCCATGACCACCACCACCCTGCTCCACATCGATGCCAGCCCCCGTTCCGGCCGTTCGGGCGCGGTCGTCCACGGCTCGCATTCGCGCCGCCTGAGCCACCACTTCGTCAGCACCTGGCAGGCGGCCCGCCCGCACGACGAGGTGATCTACCGCGACTTCGGCACCACGCCGCCGCAGGCGGTCACCGGCGACTGGATCCACAGCGCCTACACGCCCGCCGAAGCGCGCGAAGCCTGGATGCACGAGGTGCTGGCCGAGAGCGACGCCTTCATTGCCGAGCTGCGCCGCGCCGACGTCATCGTCATGGGCACGCCCATGTACAACTTCAGCGCGCCGGCCACCGTGAAGGCGTGGATCGACAACATCGTGCGTGTCGGCGAAACCTTCGACATGGACCCGGGCCTGGACGACCCCTATGTGCCGCTGCTGGCCGAGCGCCCGCGCCGCACCGTGCTGCTCACCGCGCACGGCAGCAGCGGCTTCGGGCCCGGCGGCATGCAGGCGCATCTGAATTTTCTGGTGCCGGGCGTGAAGGCCGCACTGGGCCTGGTCGGGCTGCGCGAGGTGCACGACATTGCTGTCGAGCATGCGGAAGACCGCGGCGATCTGCTGGACCGTTCGATGGCCGAGGCGCTGTCGGGCATCGAGCAACTGGTGCGCGACCTGCAGACGAAGGTGCAGGCCGGCTGAAGGCGGCCCGCGATGGGCCGCTTCTTCAGGAAAAGATCAGTTCGAACGAAGCTGCTCACGCAGCTTCTGGCCGATCTCGGGACGCTCCAGGAACGGGTCGGCCGGGTTGGTGATCGACACGATATTCTCCATGCGGCTCTTCACGTTGCCCAGCGCCTTGGGGTGGCTGAACACGTAGAACTGGTTGTCGCTGATGGCGTCGAACACCTTCGCCGCGACTTCGGCCGCCGTGATCTTGCCGCTGCTCACCGCCTTGTTGCTCATGGCCTGGCCGATGAGCTGGCTCTTGGTGAGCTCGGTGTCCTTCGGCGCGTTCGGGCGGTTGCGCTCGCTGCTCGTGATGCCGGTGGGCACGAAGTACGGACACAGCAGGCTGGCACCGATCTGGTCGGTCACCAGGTTCAGGTCCTGGTACAGGGTTTCGGTCAGGCTCACGACGGCCGCCTTGGCCGCGTTGTAGATGCCCATGTTGGGCGGCGTGAGCAGGCCCGCCATGCTGGCGGTGTTGGTGATGTGGCCGCGGTAGCTCGGGTCCTTGGCGGCGGCCTCGAGCATCATCGGCGTGAACAGGCGCACGCCGTGGATCACGCCCCACAGGTCGACGCCCAGCACCCATTCCCAGTCGGCCACGGTGTTTTCCCACACGAGGCCGCCGGCGCCCACGCCGGCGTTGTTGAACACGAAGTGCGGCGCGCCGAAGCGCTCCTTGACGGCCGCGGCCAGCGCTTCCATCTGGGCCGCGTCGGACACGTCGACCTTGCGCGCCAGCACCTGGACGCCCAGGGCCTCCATCTCGGCCTTGGCCTTGTCGAGTGCGTCCTGCTGCACATCGACCAGCACGAGGTTCATGCCGCGGGCGGCGCCGATGCGCGCGCATTCGAGGCCGAAGCCCGAGCCTGCGCCGGTGAGTACGGCGGTCTTGCCCTTGAAGTCCTGGATCATTTGCCGGTGTCCTTCTTGCTGAATGTGTCTGACGTTGAAACGGAAGCCGCTATTGAAATACGGAACCGCCGCGCGCGCAGTCACGAAGGTGCCCGTCGCGCGCGGATCTTTCGGTCATCAGGCTTCTGCTTTTTTCAGCACATACCCGATGCGCGGAAAATGCACATGCACCCTGCCGGTGGGCTCGCTGTTGCGCTCCAGCGTGTAGTGCGTGCGCGTGGCGGCCACCAGGAGGCCCGGCGTCTCTTCGAGGCCGAAGCTCTCGGCGCGCAAGGTGACGGCGCTGCCCAGCGGAATGCCGTGGTCGTCCTGGAAGGTGCTGTCGGTCAGCAGCGTGTGCGGCGTGGCCGCCTTGGCGACGGCGATGGCCTCGTCGCTCGAGAACTTCGACGACGTGCCGTGGCCGATGGCCGCCATGCGGTCCATCCAGTCGAGCACCGCGGGCGTGAGCTCCAGGATGCCCTTCACCGCCTCGATGCGGCGCGTGTACCAGAGCGGGTGGTAGGCCGAGAAGTCGGCAATGCTGGGCATCTCGCCGAGCAGGAAGGGCTTGTCGTCGAGCATGTCCGACAGGCGGCGCAGGTACGACTTGTAGGCGCTGGTGGCGTCGGCTGGGCGCAGGCGCGTCATGTTGCCGGCGCTCATCTTGCCGCGGTCTTCGCCGAAGGCCTTGATGGCTTCGGGCGGTGCCTTGGCGAACACTTCGGCGGCGCCCTTGGGCTGCAGGTTCCAGGCCATCGCGGCCCAGAACAGCGAGGTGTCGGCCCACTGCGCGAGGATGCGCGACATGCCTTTTTCCGGCTCCGGGTACAGCGTGGGCTCGGGCTGCAGGTGCTCCAGCACGTCGGCGATGAGCGCGCTGTCGCAGTACATGTCGGCGCCGATCTGCAGGAACGGCGTCTTGCGGTAGCCGCCCGTGAGCGCCTCGACGTCGGGCTTGGGCATGATCGGCGGAATGAAGACCGACTTCCACGGCAGCTTCTTGGCGCCGAGGATCAGGCGCACCTTTTCCGAGAACGGCGAGGTGGTGTAGTGGTGCAGGATGAGGTCGGCCATGGCGTCTTTCGTGGAGGTGTTCTTGTGGGTGGTCAGCGCGGCTGCGCGCGCTGGATGATCGAATCGAAATCGGTGCCCGCGCCCAGCGTGCCGAAGGCCTGGCCCCAGTCGCCGCCCAGGCGCGAGGCGCAGAAGGCGTCGGCCACGGCAGCGGGTGCGGTCTGCACCAGCAAGGCGGCCTGCACGGCAAGCGCCACGTCTTGTGCGAGGCGGCGTGCCTCGGTCTCGGAGGCCATGGCCTCGATGCGTGCGGGCAAGGCGTCGGCCAGGCGGTCGAGTGCGGCCTGCTGGCCGCGCGCCGGCGTCAGTTCGTGTGCCAGC
>NZ_CALRZC010000290.1:0-9016 GCF_943372545.1 Variovorax sp. YR752
GGCCGGCCAGCTCGCCGACCTGGTGGTGCCCGACCGCGATTTCTTCGCCTGCGCCGAATCGGAAATCGCCGACACGACCGCGCTGCTCACGATGGTGGGCGGCAAGGTGGTCTACGGCGCCGGTCCGTTCGCTCCGCACGACGAAGGCAGCGTGCCGCCCGCCATGCCCGACTGGTCGCCCGCGCGCACTTTCGGCGGCTACGCCGGTTGGGCCGACACCGCCGAAGGCGCGCCGCTGCAGAAGGCGATGCGCAACGCCGCAGCGGCCTGCGCCTGCGCCAACGACTGCAACGTGCACAGCCACCAGCACGCGACGGCATGGAGCAGCAAGCTGCCCATCGCCGACCTGAAGAGCTTCTGGGGCGCGCTGGGTTGCGCCTGCTGGGCGGTGTGATGAAAGCGATGCACTGGACCCTTTCGCCCGCCGTGCGCTGGATCGCCTTGCTGCTGCTGTGCGCGGCCTACCTGCAGGGCGGCCTGAACAAGGCGATGGACTTCAACGCCGCCCTCGCGGAAATGAACCACTTCGGCCTGTCGCCGGCCGGCCCGCTGGCCGTGGCGGTGATCGTGCTGGAGCTGGGCGCCGCGGCGCTCATCCTCATCGGCTTGTGGCGCTGGCTCGGCGCGCTCGCACTGGGCGGCTTCACGCTGATGGCGACTTTTGTCGCGCTGCGTTTCTGGGAGATGCCGCTGGGGCCCGAGCGCTTCATGGCCGCGAACTCTTTCTTCGAACACCTGGGCCTGGTCGGTGGCTTCGTGCTGGTCGCCTGGCTCGATCTCAAGGAGCGCCAGGATGACTGAGCCTCAAAAATCCGCCGGCGCCTTCGCGCCGCTGCGCCAGCCGGTCTTCGCGGTGCTGTGGGCCGCCACGGTGCTGGGCAACATCGGCAGCTTCATGCGCGACGTGGCCAGCTCGTGGCTGGTGACCGACCTGTCGGCGAGCCCGACGGCGGTGGCGCTGATCCAGACGGCGGCGACGTTGCCGATCTTTCTGCTGGCGATTCCGGCGGGCGTGCTGTCGGACATCCTCGACCGCCGGCGCTTCCTGATCTTCGTGCAGGTGCTGCTGGCCGCGGTGAGCGGCACGCTGCTGGTGCTGTCGCACACGGGCGCGCTCACGGTCGAGTACCTGGTGGCGCTGACCTTCGTGGGCGGCATCGGCGCGGCGCTCATGGGGCCGACCTGGCAGTCGATCGTGCCGGAGCTGGTGCCGCGCAGCGAGCTGAAGGGCGCGGTGGCGCTCAACTCGCTGGGCATCAACATCGCGCGCTCCATCGGGCCGGCGGCGGGCGGGCTGATCCTCGCGAGTTTTGGCGCGGCGGCCACCTACGGGCTCGACGTGCTGAGCTACGTGTTCGTGATCGCGGCGCTGCTGTGGTGGAAGCGCCCGGCGGCGGTCGACAGCGGGCTGTCGGAAAACTTCTTCGGCGCCTTCCGCGCGGGCATCCGCTACACGCGGGCCAGCAAGGAGCTGCATGTGGTGCTGCTGCGCGCGGCGGTGTTCTTTTTGTTCGCGAGCTCGGTGTGGGCGCTGCTGCCGCTGGTGGCGCGCCAGATGCTCGGCGGCACGGCGAGCTTCTACGGCATCCTGCTCGGCGCGGTGGGCGCGGGCGCCATCGGCGGCGCGCTGGTGATGCCGCGGCTGCGTGCGCGGCTCGATGCCGACGGCATGCTGCTGCTGGCCTCGCTGCTCACGGCCGCGGTGATGGGCGCCCTGGTGTTCGCGCCGCCGCAATGGCTCGCGGTGCCGATGCTGGGCGTGCTGGGGTTGGGCTGGATCATTGCGCTGACCACGCTCAACGGGGTGGCGCAGTCGATCCTGCCGAACTGGGTGCGCGGGCGCGGGCTGGCCGTGTACCTCACGGTGTTCAACGGCGCGATGGCCGCCGGCAGCCTGGGCTGGGGCCTGATTGCGCAGCAGATCGGCGTGCCGGCCACGCTGGTGGCGGGCGCGGTGGGGCTGGTGGTGATGGGCCTGGTGTTCCACCGCGTGCGGTTGCCCGCCGGCGAGGCCGACCTGCAGGCCTCGAACCACTGGCCCGAACCGCTGCTGGCCGAGCCGGTGGCGCACGACCGCGGGCCCGTGATGATCCAGGTCGAGTACCGCATCCGCAAGGAAGACCGGCTGGCGTTCATGGAGGCGATGAAGCGCCTGTCGCTCGAACGCCGCCGCGACGGCGCCTACGCCTGGGGCGTGCACGAGCACACGACCGACGCCGAGCGCGTGATGGAGTGGTTCCTCGTGGAATCGTGGGCCGAGCACCTGCGCCAGCACCACCGCGTGTCGCAGGCCGACGCCGACCTGCAGGCCGAGGCGCTGCGCTTTCACATCGGCCCGGGCAAGCCCGAGGTGCACCACTTCCTGGCGCTCTGAGCGGCGCGGATTCTGCTTTCCATTTCCCCTTCACCCTCTCGCCAACCTCAAGGAAAAACCATGACCACACTGACCCTTCGCGACGGCACCGAGCTCTATTACAAGGACTGGGGCAGCGGCCAGCCCATCGTCTTCAGCCACGGCTGGCCATTGAGCGCCGACATGTGGGACGCCCAGATGCTGTTCTTCGCCGAGCGCGGCTACCGCGCCATCGCCTTCGACCGCCGCGGCTTCGGCCGGTCGAGCCAGCCCTGGACCGGCTACGACTACGACACCTTCGCCGACGACATCGCCGAGCTGATCGAAAAGCTCGACCTGAAGGACGTGATCCTGGCGGGCTTCTCGATGGGCGGCGGGGACGTCACGCGCTACATCGCGCGCAAGGGCAGAGCCCGCGTGGCGAAGCTCGCGCTCATCAGCGCGGTGACGCCGCTGTTCATGAAGACGCCCGACCATCCCGTGGGCCCCGAGGCCTCGCTGTTCGCGGGCATCCGCGCCGGGCTGGCCGCCGACCGGCCGCAGTTCATCGACGACTTCAGCACGCTGTTCTACGGCACCAACCGCCCGGGTGCGAAGGTGTCGCAGGGCGTGTTCAAGCAGACGCTGCAGATCGCGCTGCAGGCCTCGATCAAGGCCACCATCGACTGCGTGACGGCGTTCTCCGAGACCGACTTCCGCCCCGACATGGCGAAGATCGACGTGCCCACGCTCGTGATCCACGGCGACGACGACCAGGTCGTGCCCTTCGAGGCCACGGGCAAGCTCGCGGCCGAAATGATCAAGGGCAGCCAGCTCAAGGTGTACGCCGGCGCGCCGCACGCCACCTGCAACACGCACGCGGCGCAGGTGAACGCCGACCTGCTGGCGTTCATCCAGGGCTGAGGCCGCTGAGACTGGGTGTGCCGAAAGGGCTGCGCCCTGCGGCCCTTTCGGCGCGAAGGGCGGCGCCGGTGGCGATAATCCGGCGATGCGAATCCGCTTTACCAAGATGCAGGGAGCCGGCAACGATTTCGTCGTGCTCGACGAAACGCGCGGCACGCTGGGCCTCAGCGCCGCGCAGTACCGCTTCCTGGCCGACCGCCATTTCGGCGTCGGCGCCGACCAGATCCTCACGGTGCGCCCGTCGCCCGCTGCAGGCATCGACTTCCAGTACGTGATCCACAACGCCGACGGCGGCGAGGTGGAGCAGTGCGGCAACGGGGCGCGTTGTTTCATGCGCTTCGTGAGCGAGCACGGCCTGACCGACAAGAAAGACGTGCGCGTGCAGACGCTGGCCGGCGTGATCGAGCCGCGCATGGGCGACGACGGCCGCGTGACGGTCGACATGGGCGCCCCGGTCTTCGAGCCGGCGCGCGTGCCCTTCGACACGGCCGGGCTCGACCCGCAGCACGAAGGCGCGTGGCAGAAGTGGCACCTCGCCTTGGGGACCCGGGCCGGCACCGCTATCGTTTCGGTAGCGGTGCTGTCGATGGGCAACCCACACGCGGTGCAGGTGGTCGACAACGTCGACACGGCGCCGGTGGCCGAGCAGGGCCCGCAGATCGAGCACCACCCGCGCTTTCCGCAGCGCGTGAACGCGGGCTTCATGCAGGTGGTCGACCGGTCGAATATCAAGCTGCGGGTGTTCGAGCGCGGTGCCGGCGAAACGCTGGCCTGCGGCACGGGCGCCTGCGCGGCGGTGGTGGCAGGCATTCGCCTGGGGCTGCTGGATTCCCGCGTCGACGTGCAGACGCACGGCGGCATTCTCACGATCGAGTGGCAGGGCGACGGCCGGCCGGTGCTCATGACAGGACCGGCCACGACGGTGTTCGAGGGCGAGATCGACGTGCCCGACATTTCGGAACAGCCATGACCCAATTCACCCACGACAACAACGCCATGAACCCGATCACCGAAGACGACATCGCGAACTACCTGTCGAACACGCCCGACTTCTTCGAGCGCCACGCCCAGCTGCTGGCGCAGGTGCAGCTCACCAGCCCGCACGGCAACCGCGCCGTGAGCCTGCAGGAGCGCCAGGCCGAGATGCTGCGCGAGAAGATCAAGGCGCTGGAGCACCGCCTGATGGACATGGTGCGCCACGGCACTGAAAACGTGGTCATTGCCGACCGCCTGCAGCGCTGGACCAAGGGCCTGCTGACCACGCGCGACCCGCGCAGCCTGCCGTACCGCATCGCGGTCGACCTGCAGTCGCTGTTCCTGGTGCCGCAAACGGCCATCAAGGTGTGGGACTGCGGCACCGAGTACCTGAACGAAGCCTATGCCCAGTGGGTGAGCGACGACGTGAAGGCGCTGGCCACCTCGCTCACTTCGCCGTACTGCGGGCTCAACTCGGGCTTCGAGGCGGCCAACTGGCTGCCCGAGCCACAGGGCGCCGCATCGATCGCGCTGATTCCGCTGCGCGCCGACGCCGAGTCGCCGGCCTTCGGCCTGCTGGTGCTGGCCTCGCCGGACGCGCAGCGCTTCAACGCCGAAATGGGCACGGACTTTCTCGAGCGCATCGCCGAGCTGTCGTCGGGCGCGCTGTCGCGGCTGCGCCCTTGAGCCGTCCCGCGCGACGCGGGTGGCGCCGCCGGCCCTGGCTGGCCGGCCTGTGCATGGTCTTGCTGGCCGGCGTGCTGGCCTATGTCGCCATCGCGGGCGTGATCTGGCAGCGCGCCGAGGCCTCGCTGGCCGGCCCGCTGCCGCGCGTGGCTGATGTGGCGTTGGTGCTGGGCAACCGTGCGTACCTCGACGGCAAGCCGAACCCCTGCCTCACGGGCCGGGTCGACCAGGGCATCGTGCTGGCGCGCGCCGGGCGCGTGCAGACACTGGTGTTCTCGGGCGGCGTCGATGTCGAAGACGGCCGCATCGAAGCCGAGGTGATGCGCGACCACGCCACGGCCGAGGGCTACACGGGGCCGATGGTGCTGGAGTCGGTGTCGTCGTCCACGCGCGCCAACCTGTCGCTGTCGCGCACGGTACTGGAGGCCAACGGCGTGCGCAGCGTGATCATCGTGTCGGAGCCGTACCACCTGTGGCGCATCGAGCGCCTGGTGCGTGCCAGCGGCTTCGACCAGGCCTTCGACGTGCAGTACGCCGCCGCGCCCACCTCGTGCTGGCGCCGCTGGGGCATGCTGTTCAAGGGCGCGTTGCGTGAGCCGGCGGCCATCGTGAACAATGCATCGCTCGGTTATCTGTTCTAGCTAGCGCGGCCCCGGGCAGCGCACGGAGCACGACGACACCATGGAATGGATCGACAAATACCTCGAACACGTGCGCGTGGAGCGTCGGCTCGCGCCGCGCACGGTCGAGCTGTATGCGTTCCACCTGCGCGCGCTGACCGACCACGCGGCCGAGGCCAACCTGCCGCTGGACCGCGTGCAGACGGCGCACATCCGCCGCTGGATGGCCCAACTGCACAGCGCCGGACGCGAGCCGCGCGGCATTGCGCTGGTGCTGTCGTGCTGGCGCAGCTTTTACCGCTGGCTCGGCCATGAAGGGCTGATCGGTTTCAACCCGGTGCAGGACGTGCACGCGCCCAAGGCGGGCCGGCCGCTGCCGAAGGCGCTGGGCGTGGACGACGCGGTGCGCCTGGCCGAGCTGTACGACCCCGAAGCCGACCCCTGGACCGAAGCGCGCGACGGCGCCATCGTCGAAGTGCTGTATGGCTGCGGCTTGCGCGTGAGCGAGCTCACGGGGCTCGACGCGCAGGCCAGCGGCACGGCGCGCGGCTGGGTCGACCTCGATGCGATGGAAGCCCACGTGCTCGGCAAGGGCAGCAAGCGACGCAGCGTGCCCGTGGGCAGCAAGGCGGCCGAGGCGCTGCGCGACTGGCTCGCGGTGCGCGGCGAGCGCCAGGAGCCGGCGCTGTTCGTCAGCGCGCGCGGCGCACGCATGTCGTCGCAGGCGGTGTGGAAGCTGCTGCGCGAGCGCAGCCTGAAGGCGGGGCTGGCCGCGCCGGTGCACCCGCACATGCTGCGCCACTCGTTCGCGAGCCACGTGCTGCAGTCGAGCAGCGACCTGCGCGCGGTGCAGGAGCTGCTGGGCCATGCCAACATCGCGACCACGCAGGTCTACACGCGGCTGGATTTCCAGCACCTGGCCAAGGTCTACGACGCGGCGCATCCGCGCGCCAAGGCCCGGCCGGACAAGGACGGCAAGTAGTAGCCACGGCCCGTCGCCTGCAGCGTTTGTTTTCGTTTTTTATTTCTTCTTTCATTCCTTCCTCCGTTCTCCCATGAAAACCCTTCGCCTCAAGCCGGGCAAGGAGCGCTCGCTCCAACGCCGCCATCCCTGGGTCTTCGAATCCGCCATTGCGCGCGGCGGCGCGGACTCGGGGGAAACAGTGCGGGTGGAGTCGCACGACGGCAACTTCCTCGCGTGGGCGGCCTTCGGCCCCACGTCCAAGATCCGGGCACGGGCCTGGAGCTTTGATGAGAAGCAGCGCATCGACGCTGCTTTTTTTTCCACGGTCTGCGCGCGCGCGGTGCATGCGCGCGGCCTGTTCGACCTGCAGAGCGACGGCATGCGGCTGGTGCACGGCGAGGCCGACGGCCTGCCGGGGCTGATCGTCGACCGCTACGGCGACACGCTGGTGGCGCAGTTTCTGTCGGCCGGCGTGGAGCGCTGGAAAGACGTGCTGGCCGATGCGCTGCTCGAGGCCACGGGCCTGACCAAGCTGTATGAACGCTCCGACGCCAGCGGCCGCGAGCGCGAGGGCCTGAAGCCCGTCACGGGTTGGCTGCGCGGTGAGGGCGAGACCCAGATCACCATCCGCGAGCACGGCTGGCAGCTGTCGCTCGACATTGCCACCGGCCACAAGACCGGCTTCTACCTCGACCAGCGCGACAGCCGCCAGCGCTTTGCCGAGCTGGCGCAGCACCGGCGCTTTCGCCGCGTGCTCAACTGTTTTTGCTACACGGGCGGCTTCACCGTGGCGGCGCTCGCGGGCCTGAAGGCGGCCGGTGCGCTCGACGGGGCTTCGCTGGTGTCGGTCGATTCGTCCAAGCCCGCACTCGACCGGGCCCGCGCGCATCTGGCGCTGAACGGCTTCGAAGGGCAGGGCATTGCCACGGAGTTTCTCGACGCCAACGTGAACACGGTGCTGCGCGAGTTCATCGACCAGGGCCGCACCTTCGACGCCATCGTGCTCGACCCGCCGAAGTTCGCGCCGACGGTGCTGCACGCCGAGCGCGCCGCGCGCGCCTACAAGGACATCAATCGCCTCGCGCTCAAGCTGCTGGAGCCGGGCGGCGTGCTGCTCACGTTTTCATGCTCGGGCGGCATCAGCGCCGACCTGTTCCACAAGATCGTGGCCTCGGCCGGGCTCGACGCCGGCGTGGACGGTTACATCGCCGAACGCCTGGGCGCCTCGCCCGACCACCCGATGACCATCGAATTCCCGGAAGGCGAGTACCTGAAGGGGCTGGTGGTGGTCAGAAAGCCGTTGTGAATGGGGGCTTGACCCCATCGGCAACGCAACTCAGTGGCATTGGCTAAACTGCCCGCCAATCCCCCGCCTTTTTCTGTTTTCCGCTTCCGGAGCACTTTTCCATGGCCCTCATCCCCGCGACCATCCTGACCGGCTTTCTCGGCTCGGGCAAAACCACGCTGCTCAAGCGCATCCTGACCGAGGCCCATGGCCAGAAGATCGCGGTCATCGAGAACGAGTTCGGTGAAGAGAACATCGACAGCGACATCCTCGTGACCGAGTCGAAGGAGCAGATCATCCAGATGAGCAACGGCTGCGTCTGCTGCACCATCCGCGAAGACCTGCGCGAAGCGCTGCAGCTGCTGGCCGCCAAGAAGCGCCAGGGCCTGCTCGATTTCGACCGCGTGGTGATCGAGACCACCGGCCTGGCCGACCCCGGCCCGGTGGCGCAGACCTTCTTCATGGACGACGAGATCGCCGAGAGCTACCTGCTCGACTCGATCCTCACGCTGGTCGATGCCAAGCACGCGCCGCAGCAGCTCAACGACCGCCAGGAAGCACGCCGCCAGGTGGGCTTTGCCGACCAGATCTTCATCAGCAAGAGCGAGCTGGTGTCGGCCGAAGAGACCGACGCACTGATCCACCGCCTGAAGCACATGAACCCGCGCGCGCCGCAGCAAAAGGCGCACTTCGGCGACGTGCCGCTGAAGGACATCTTCGACCTGCGCGGCTTCAACCTGAACGCCAAGCTGGACATCGACCCCGACTTCCTGAAGGAAGAAGAAGCGCACGACCATCACGACCATGACCACGCGCATGGCGAGGCGTGCGACCACCCCTCGCACAAGCATGAAGGGCACGGCCACCATCACCACACCGATGACGACGTGAAGAGCTTCGTCTACAAGGCCGACCGGCCTTTCGACCCGGCCAAGCTCGAAGACTTTTTGGGCGCCATCGTGAACATCTACGGCCCGCGCATGCTGCGCTACAAGGGCGTGCTGAACATGAAGGGCACCGAGCGCAAGGTGATTTTCCAGGGCGTGCACCAGCTGATGGGCAGCGACCTGGGCCCGGAGTGGGGCAAGGACGAGGCGCGCCAGAGCCGCATGGTGTTCATCGGCATCGAACTGCCGCGCGAGATCCTGGAACAGGGGCTGGAGCAGTGCCTGGTCTGAGCACGCGCGCGTGAAATGAAAAAACGGCGCTGACCGCGAGGTCAGCGCCGT
>NZ_CALRZC010000291.1:0-9007 GCF_943372545.1 Variovorax sp. YR752
CGACGACCTCGCCCGCGCGCACATCGAACGAGATGCCGTCCAGGTCGACGCCGAACTGGTCTTCGCGCGCCAGCTTCAGGCCCTGCACGCGCAGCGCCACGGCGCCGGCATGCAGCGGGCGGTGCTGCAGCGGCGGCGGCTCGCTGCCGATCATGAGGCGCGAGAGCGATTCGGTGCTCTCGTTGCGCGGGTTGCACACACCTGTGACCTTGCCGCCGCGCAGCACGGTGCAAGCCGTGCACAGCTCCTGGATCTCGTGCAGCTTGTGGCTGATGTACAGGATGCTGCAGCCTTCCGAGGCCAGCTTGTTCAGCACGCCGAACAGGCGGATCACGGCCTGCGGCGTGAGCACCGAGGTCGGCTCGTCCAGGATCAGCAGCTTGGGGTTGGTGAGCAGCGCGCGGATGATCTCCACCCGCTGCATCTCGCCCACCGACAGCGTGTGCACGGGGCGCGCGGGGTCGATGTCCAGGCCGTACTCGCTGGCCTTGGCCGTGATGCTGCGGGCCACTTCGGCCAGCGCGAGCGACTTGTCCAGGCCCAGCCAGACGTTCTCGGCCACGGTGAGCGTGTCGAACAGGCTGAAGTGCTGGAACACCATGCTGATGCCCAGCGCGCGCGCCTGCTGCGGGTTGCGCAGGTTGACCGCCTGGCCGTCGAAGGTGACGGTGCCTTCGTCGGGCTTGACCGAGCCGTAGATGATCTTCATCAGGGTCGATTTGCCCGCGCCGTTCTCTCCGAGCACGGCATGGATTTCGCCGGGCTGCACGGCCAGGGAGATGTCGCTGTTGGCCACCACCGCGGGGTACCGCTTGGTGATGTTCGCCAGCTGGAGTCTGGGGGTTGTCATGCCGGGTTTCGTGGGTTTGTCTCGTTCAACTGCAACAAAGCGGGGACAGCTATAAGTTTAATAGCGTCCCCGCGACCATCGGCGCCCGACGGCGCGTCCTTCAGAGGTTGGGAGGCGCTTCGGCGTGGCCGAGCAGCCCCCGCAAACGGGCCCAATCAAGGCGCAAAGCGCAGCCATAGCGAGGGCTATGGCGAGCATTTGCAACGCAGAGTGGGCGCGTTTGCGGGGGATGAGCGGTCATGCCGAAGTGCCTCTCAATCTCTTAGTGCCCGCCGATGTAGGCGAACTTGAACAGGAAGATCGCCGCGATCACCCACACCATCGCATGCACTTCCCGTGCCCGGCCGGTGCACAGCTTGAGCACGGCGTAGGTGATGAAGCCGAAGGCCAGGCCATTGGCGATCGAGTAGGTGAAGGGCATGGCCAGCGCGGTGACGGCAGCCGGAATGACCTCGGTCGTGTCTTCCCAGTCGAGCTCGACCAGATCGCGCAGCATCAGGCAGCCCACGAAGAGCAGCGCCGGTGCGGTGGCGTAGGCCGGCACCGAGCCCGCCAGCGGCGAGATCATCAGGCAGGCCAGGAACAGCACCGCCACCACCACGGCTGTGAGGCCGGTGCGGCCACCCGCTTGCACGCCGGCTGCGCTTTCCACGTACGCCGTGGTGCTCGAGGTGCCGAGCAGCGAGCCCGCGAAGATCGCGCCGCTGTCGGCCAGCAGCGCCTTGTTCATGCGCTCCATCTTGCCGGGCACCAGCAGGCCCGCGCGCTTGGCCACGCCCATCAGCGTGCCGGTGGCGTCGAACATCTCGACCAGGAAGAACACCAGCACCACGTTCAGGATGCCGCCCTTGAGCGCGCCGAGGATGTCCAGCTGCATGAAGGTCGGTGCGATGGACGGCGGTGCGTCGAACACGCCGTGGAACTTGTTGCCGCCGAAGAAGAACGACAGTACCGTCACCAGCATGATCCCGATCAGGATCGCCCCGCGCACCTTCAATCGGTCGAGCGCCACGATGACGAGAAAGCCGATGGTCGCCAGGACCACGGGCGCCGAGTGCAGGTCACCCAGCGTGACGAAGGTGGCCGGCGAGGCAGCGACGATGCCCGCGCTCTTCAGCGCGATGAGCGCCAGGAACATGCCGATGCCCACGGTGATCGCTGTTCGCAGCGACTGCGGTATGCCCGCGATGAACAGCTCCCGCAACCCGGTGACCGTCACGATCAGGAAGAGGCAGCCCGAGATGAACACCGCGCCCAGCGCGACCTGCCACGTGTAGCCCATGCCGAGCACGACGACGTAGGCGAAGTAGGCGTTCAGGCCCATGCCCGGCGCCATGGCGATCGGGTAGTTGGCGTACAGGCCCATGATCAGCGTGCCGATGGCCGCGATCAGGCAGGTGGCGACGAAGACAGCGCCCTTGGGCATGCCCGCGTCCCCGAGGATCGACGGGTTCACGAAGATGATGTAGGCCATCGTCAGGAACGTCGTCAGCCCTGCGATGACTTCGGTGCGCACGGTGGTGTTGTGCTCGGTCAGCTTGAAAAAGCGTTCCAGCAGACCGGCGTTGGCCGGTGCGCCCGCAGCACGCAACGGCGCCGCCTCGGTGGCCCCGGCGGCCCGGGGAGTGGTGGCCTTGGGCACCTCTTCATACCTGTTCATTTCGCTTGTCTCCAGCTGTTGTATGTGGCGGTTCGTTCATCGTTGCCTCGGTCGCGACGCCGGCGCGACGGAGGGCTCAGGGAGGATCGGAAAGCGGTTCAGCCGGCAGGGCTCGGGCGGCAACGGCTGGCGCGGCATCGAAACCGGGCCGCAGCGACGCCGCCACGCCCTTGATGCATTCGCGCAGCCAGCGCGCGGAGCTCGACGAATGCGTGCGTTCGTGCCAGAGCTGGTAGTACATGAGGCGCGGCAAGGCGGCCGGGCACTCGAGGATCTTCAGAGGCAGCCGTGCGGCAAAGCGCTCGCAGTACTGGCGCCCGGTGGTCAGCACCAGCAGGCTCGACGCCACCATGTCCGGTATGAGGCCGAAGTGCGCGCAGCGCGCCGTGATGTTGCGCTGCCGACCCAGCTCGTCGAGCATCTGGTCGATGATGCCGCGCCCGCCCGGGTGCATGGGCGTGGGCGCGATGTGCTCGGCCGCCAGCCAGGTTTCCAGGTCCCACCCGCGCCGCACGGCCGGATGGTCCTGGTTGACCAGCGACACCACCTCGTCGCCGAACAGGCGCGCCATGTGCAGGTCTTCCGGCGGTTTGAGCCAGTTGCCGATCACCAGGTCGACCTGCCCGAGCGCCAGGTGCCCGTGGTAGTCCGAATCGGGCGAGAGCGCATGAATCTCGATCTGGCACAGCGGCGCCTCGCGCTTCACCTGCGCCACCAGCAGCGGCAGGAACAGCGGGTCCATGTAGTCGCTGGCCGCGATGCGAAAGGTGGTGGCCGCCGACTGCGGCTCGAAACCGCGCGCATCCGAGAACAGCATCTCGGCCGCCCGAAGAATGCTGGCCGCGGGCTCGATCATCCGCAGCCCCGCGTCGGTCGGCACCATGCCCGAGCCCGAGCGCACCAGCAGCGGGTCGCCCGACAACTCGCGCAGGCGCTTCAGCGCGGCCGAGACGGCCGGCTGGTACATGCCCAGGCGGATGGCGGCGCGCGAGACGCTGCGGTCGGTCAGCACGGTATGAAGCACCCGTATGAGATGAAGATCGATCTTGTCGAAAAGCGCCTGGTCTCTCATGGCTGTTCACACCTTTCTTGTCTGTGCGAACAGTTATACAGCGCAACATTTGGAGAACGGAAGGACGCTCGGACCGTGCGAGCACGGCCGGTGCTCATTCGCCAGAGGCTGCCTGCACCGCGGTCAGGGCGCGGAGGATGGATTCGCTCGTGGCCGGCGCCTTCAGCGGCGGATCGACCCGGTGCCCACCCGCGGCCGACACGGCATCGCGGATTGCGAAGAACACCGAGAACGGCAGCAACAGCGGCGGTTCGCCCACGGCCTTGCTGCGGTGAATCGAGTCTTCGACGTTCTGGCCCTCGAACAGGCGCACGTTGAACACCGGCGGGCAGTCGTTGGCCGTCGGAATCTTGTAGGTGCTCGGCGCGTGCGTGGTGAGCTTGCCGCTCGCCGGATGCCACACCAGCTCTTCGGTGGTGAGCCAGCCCATGCCCTGGATGAAGGCGCCCTCGACCTGGCCGATGTCCACGGCCGGGTTCAGCGACTTGCCCGCGTCGTGCAGGATGTCGGCACGCAGCAGCTTCCATTCGCCGGTGAGCGTGTCGACCACCACCTCGCTCACCGCTGCGCCGTAGGCGTAGTAGTAGAACGGGCGGCCCTGCATCTTGTCCTTGTCCCAGCTCAGGCCGGGCGTGGCGTAGAAGCCGTCGGACCACAGCTGCTTGCGGTCGAGATACGCCTCGCCCACCACGGTGCTGAAGGCCAGCGTGCGGCCGTTCACTTCGACCTGGTCGTTGGCAAAGCGCACGTCGGCGGCGTTGCCACCGTGGCGCTCGGCGGCGCAGGCGGCCAGGCGTTCGCGGATCTGGCGTGCCGCGTCCTGCGCGGCCTTGCCGTTCAGGTCGGCGCCGGTCGAGGCGGCCGTGGCCGAGGTATTGGCCACTTTGGTCGTGTCGGTCGCGGTGACGCGCACGCGCTCGAAGCTCACGCCCAGCTCGTGCGCCACCACCTGTGCCACCTTGGTGTTCAGGCCCTGGCCCATCTCGGTGCCGCCGTGGTTCACGAGGATCGAACCGTCGGTGTACACGTGCACGAGCGCGCCGGCCTGGTTGAAGTGCTTCACGTTGAACGAGATGCCGAACTTCAGCGGCGCCAGCGCCAGGCCGCGCTTGAGCACCGGGCTCTTCACATTGAAGGCGGCGATCTCTTCGCGGCGCAAACGGTAGTCGCTGGTTGCTTCCAGCTCGGCCACGAGTTCGTGGACGATGTTGTCGGTCACGGTCTGCCGGTACGGCGTGACGTTGTTCTCGCCCTTGCCGTAGAAGTTGACGCGCCGCACGTCGAGCGGGTCGCGCTTCAATTCGCGCGCCACCGAGTCCATGATGTTCTCGATGGCAATGGCGCCCTGCGGGCCGCCGAAGCCGCGGAAGGCCGTGTTGCTCTGCGTGTTGGTCTTGCCCGAGAAGCCGTGCATGCTCACGTTGGGCAGCCAGTAGGCGTTGTCGAAGTGGCACAGCGCGCGCGTCATCACCGGGCCCGACAGGTCGGCCGAATGGCCGGCGCGCGAGACCATGGTGATCTCGGCGCCGAGGATGCGGCCCTCGTCGTCGTAGCCCACGTCGTACTCGTACCAGAAGCAGTGGCGACGGCCGGTGATCATGAAGTCGTCATCGCGGTCGAGCCGCAGCTTCACGGGGCGCTGCAGCTGGCGCGCCGCAATGGCCGCCACGCAGGCAAAGATCGCCGACTGCGATTCCTTGCCGCCGAAGCCGCCGCCCATGCGCCGGCACTCCACATGCACTTCGTTCGAGGACAGGTGCAGCGCGTGCGCCACCAGGTGCTGCATCTCGCTCGGGTGCTGCGTCGAGCAGTGGATGTGCAGCGTGCCGCCCTCCTTCGGAATGGCGTAGCTGATCTGGCCTTCGAGGTAGAACTGTTCCTGCCCGCCGACGTCGAGCGTGGCCTGGTGGCGGTGCGGCGCCTTCGCGATGGCGGCGCGCACGGCAGCTTCGTCGCCTTCGTTGGCGGCCCCGCCGCTGCGCACGATGTGCATCGGCGGCACCACGTACTGGCCGCGCGCATGCGCGTCCTGCGGCGTGATGACGGGCGGCTGCGCCTCGAGGGTGATCGCGTCCTTGGCCTTGGCGGCGGCGCGGCGTGCGGCATCGCGGGTTTCGGCGATCACGGCGAACACGGGCTGGCCGAGGTAGCGGATCTGGCCGCCGTCGTTCACGGGCAGCAGGATCGGGTCGTCATGGACGATCGAACCGCAGTCGTTGGTGCCGGGAATGTCGTCGGCGGTGAGCACCGCGACCACGCCGGGCATGGCGCGGATGGCGTCGAGCGACAGCGCCGTGACGCGGCCGTTGGCCACCGGCGACAGGCCCAGCGCGCAGTGCAGCGTGCCGGCGAGTTCGGGAATGTCGTCGATGTAGGTGGCCTCGCCGGCCACGTGCAGGTGCGCCGACTCGTGCGGGCGGCTGATGCCCACGCGCATGCCGCGGTCGTGCGCCAGCGCTTCGGCGCCCACGTCGATGCGGGCGGCGGTGTTCTTCAGGTAGTCGGCAAAGGCCTCGGCGGGCTGCAGCAGGCGGGCGTCGATGGGTTTGTTCATGGTCAGAGTCCTTCCGCCGCCACCTTGGCAACGACATGAGGCATCACGCTCCAGACGCTGGTTTCCTCGAGGGACAGCGCGTCCTGCGTGCGGGTTTCGAGCCACAGGCGCTGGATCAGGTTCTGCGCCACCTGCAGGCGGTAGTCGGCCGAGGCCCGCATGTCCGACAGCGGCTTGAAGTCTTGCGCCAGCGCCAGCTTGGCGGTCGCCACGCTGGCCTGCGTCCAGGGCTTGCCGACGAGCGCGGCTTCGGCGTTGGCGGCACGCTTGACGGTGGCGGCCATGCCGCCGAAGGCCAGGCGCACGGCCTTCACCGTGTCGCTGCCGTCGGCTTCCAGTTCGATGGCGAAGCCCGCGCACAGCGCCGAGATGTCGCAGTCGAAGCGCTTGCTGATCTTGTAGGCGCGCACCTGGCGGCGCATGGCGGCCAGCGGCACGGCCAGCCCCTGCACGAACTCGCCGGGCTGCAGCTGGTTCTTCATGTAGTCGAGGTAGAACTCGGGCAGCGGCATGCGGCGCACGACGTCGCCGCGGCGCAGCTCGATCTCGGCGTCGAGCGACATGAGCACCGGCGGCGAATCGCCGATGGGCGAGCCGTTGGCGACGTTGCCGCCCATGGTGCCGGCGTGGCGGATCGGCGGCGAGGCAAAGCGCAGCCACACGTCGGCGAGGCTGGGCACGCGCTCGACCAGCGCGCCGAAGGCCGCTTCGAGCGAGGCGCCGGCGCCGATGTACAGCTCGTCGGCACGTTCCTCGACCGTCTTCATCTCGGCCACGTCGCCGACGTAGATGATGTCGCCGAGGTCGCGGAACTGCTTGTTGACCCACAGGCCGACGTCAGTCGAGCCCGCGAGCAACTGGGCGCCCGGCTTCTGCACGCGCAATGCGGCGAGTTGGGCGATGGTCTTCGGCGCGTGAAAGTGGTCGATGCGGGCGCCGAGCGGGGCCGCGTAGTCGAGGCCGTCGTTCTTCAGCGCGGTGAGCGCGGCCACCACCGGCGCGGTGTCCAGGCGCACGGCCGGCAGGTCGAACATGCGCTGGCCGGCATCGAGGATGGGGCGGTAGCCGGTGCAGCGGCAGAGGTTGCCCGACAGGTCGTCGGCCAGCTGCTGGCGCGTGGGCTGCGTGCCCTCGGCCTGGTGGTGTTCGTAGGTGGCCCACAGCGACATCACGAAGCCCGGCGTGCAGAAACCGCACTGCGAGCCGTGGCAGTCGACCATGGCCTGCTGCACGGGGTGCAGCGGGTGGACGGCGTGCTTGGCGTGGGCGTCGGTCTTGGGCTTGCACTGCGACGCGCACTGGCCCTTGAGGTCTTCGACCGTGAACAGCGCCTTGCCGTGCAGCGTGGGCAGGAACTGGATGCAGGCGTTGACAGTCTGCAGCTGCAGGCCGTCGACCGCGCCGGGGGCGTGGGCGTCGGCGGCCAGCTCGCCGATGACGACGGTGCAGGCGCCGCAGTCGCCTTCGTTGCAGCCTTCCTTGGTGCCGGTGCAGCGCGCGTCTTCGCGCAGCCAGTCGAGAACGGAGCGGGTCGGATGGACCCCGCTGACGTCGACGATCTTTCCGCGATGGAAGAAGCGGATCGGTTGAATCGGTGTGCTGCTCTCGGTGCTCATGCTTTTTTCAGGCTCGTGGGCGGCCCGTCGTGGGCCAGTCATGGACGTTAGCGACTTGCGTGGGGTCTTGCATACGGGCACGCCCATAACGCGTATGTGAGGGTCGGTATGCCACGTCCGGGGAAACCCTTGGATTGACGTTGCAATTCCCGGGCCACGCCGGAAACCGAGGGTTTTCAGCCGTGCGCGATGGCGGTCCAGGCGGTGGCGAGCAGCGTCACGCCGGCCACAAACAGCAGCCCGGCGACCAGCCATTGCAGGGTGCGCGGCTGCAGCTTGTTCGGCAGGCGGTGGTGCAGCCGCGTCGCGGCGTAGACCACGGGCATGGCGCAGCCGGCGAGCAGCGCCGAGTGCCACGAGAAGTGGCCGGTGGGCACCACGATGACGAGCCGCACGAGCGAGTTGAAGGCGAACATCAGCAGCAGCGCGCGGCGCACGAGTTCGCGGTCCAGCGGCTGGCGGTACATGTGGAAGACGATGGGCGGGCCGGAGGCGGAAAACAGCCCGCCCAATACGCCCGAGAGCCCGCCGATGAGGGCGAAGCTGGTACGGCCCGACACGGCGGGCAGCGGCTTGCCCTGCAGCAAGAGCAGCACGGCGCAGATCAGGATCGACACGCCCAGCAAGCCCCGCAGCCAGTCCACGGCGCTGCCGCTGAGCCACACGAGCAGCATGAGCCCGACGATGACGCCGACGGTGCTGCCGTTGAGCGCGGGCTTCATGAGCTGCCAGGGCACGGGGCCGGGGCGCGCGCGGAAGTAGGTCCAGGCGTTGATAAGGCTCAGCACGGTCGCGGCATTGGCCGCGTCGTTCACGCTGGCGATGTCGAACACCGACACGAGGCCCAGCAGGATGAGGCTGAACGCAAAGCCCGTGAGGTTCTGCGCGTAGGTGGCCAGGCCCACGCAGGCCATGAAGATCAGGACCGGGACGGCCCCGGAAAGAATCGCTTGCACCTCGATGCCGTCAGTGCGCGCCGAGGCTGGCGGGACGTTGGAAGGAGGCGGGGGAACGGGGATGCGGGACGGACATGCGGACGGGGATCGGGGGACTTAGGCGCGGGGCGGGAGCGCTTGAGAATAACGCGTGTGTTCGGGGTGCGTGCCCAGGCCACCGGGTACTTCCCTCCGCGAATGTCCCCCGGGCTTCGCCCTCCTCCTGATATTGTTTAATCCGCTCCTACCGCGCTAAAGGGAGCCCGTTCGGTGAACCCCGATCTCCTCCTTGGGCCGACCAGCCCGCAATCAAGACTGGG
>NZ_CALRZC010000292.1:0-8983 GCF_943372545.1 Variovorax sp. YR752
GCGACGCTGCCCGGCACGAACCCACTGCCGGCCGAGACGTTGACCTGGTGCGAATCCTGCCGCGTGCGCAACTCCGCCGAGTGCAGCTCGGCGTAGACCTCGGTGGCCGGTGCCGGCCGCCACTGCAGCAGCGCGCTGCCGCCGAGGCGGCGCCGCGTTCCCAGGCTGACGGTCTCGGACGTGCTCGAAGGCGCCCACACCGTGGTGCCAGGCAGCAGGTCGGTGCGCGCCACCGGGGCGCCGGTGCCCTTCTGGTCCTCGCGCCAGGCGCGGTCCTGCATGACCAGGTTGACGAGCAGGCCGAACTCGCCGCCGTCGTCGGCGCGCGTGCGGCGGCTGAACATCAGGCTGGCCTGGTCGGCCGAGCGGCGCACCAGGTGGCCGTGCAGGCGGCGTGCCGAGAGCACGGCGGCGTCACCGCCGAAGTCGAACGGCCGGCGCGTGCGCAGGTCGATGCTGCCGCCGAGCCCGCCCTCGAGCTGCTCGGCGGAGGCGGTCTTGTGCACGTCGATCGCGGAGAGCATCTCGGAGGGGAAGTCCGACAGGTCCAGCGTGCGGCCGCTGCCGGCGGTGAACACCTCGCGGCCGTTGAGCGTGGTCTCGACCTGCGCCAGGCCGCGCACGGCGAAGGCCGTGCCCTCGCCGCGGTCGCGCGCGACCTGCACGCCGGTGATGCGCTGCACCGCGTCGCCCACGCCGAGGTCGGGCAGCTTGTGGATGTCGGCGGCCAGCACGCTGTCGACGATGCCGCGCGCCTCGCGCTTGCGTTCCTGCGCCGACTCGGCGCTGGCGCGGGCTCCGGTCACCACCACACGTTCGAGCTGGAGCCCGTCCTGGGCGAGCACGGGCGCGGCGGCGGAACAAAGGATGACCCCCAGCCGCCGCGTTCCCGACGCTCGCGGCCCCTGGCTGCCGGGCTCTCTACTGCAAATGCTCGACATGGTCTGTCCATGCTGTGCGCCGCCCCAGTCTCCGGCAATCGGCATCTACCCGGGCGGGGCACGTTATCCTGCGTCCCATGTACGCCCGCTTCTTCGGCCTGAGGCAGCAGCCCTTCTCGATCGCACCGGACCCACGCTACCTCTACATGAGCGAGCGCCACCGCGAGGCGCTGGCGCACCTGCTGTACGGCGTGACGGGCGGCGGCGGCTTCGTGCTGCTGACCGGCGAGATCGGCGCGGGCAAGACCACGGTGTGCCGCTGCTTCCTCGAGCAGATCCCCAAGCGCTGCAACGTCGCCTACATCTTCAACCCGAAGCAGACCGTGACCGAGCTGCTGCGCTCGGTATGCGACGAGTTCCGCATCCCGCGCCGGCCCGAGGGCGCGACGGTGAAGGACTACGTCGATTCGCTCAACGAGTTCCTGCTGCAGACGCACTCGGTCGGCCAGAGCAACGTGCTGATCATCGACGAGGCGCAGAACCTCTCGGCCGACGTGCTCGAGCAGCTGCGCCTGCTGACCAACCTCGAGACGCACGAGCGCAAGCTGCTGCAGATCATCCTGATCGGCCAGCCCGAGCTGCGCACCATGCTCGCCCGGCCCGAGCTGGAGCAGCTCGCGCAGCGGGTGATCGCACGCTTCCACCTCGAGGCGCTGACCCCCAAGGAGACGGTGCGCTACATCCGCCATCGCCTGGCGGTGGCCGGCATGAACCGGCCGCTGCCCTTCGAGCCGGAGGCGCTCAAGCGGGTGTTCCAGTTGTCGCGCGGCGTGCCGCGGCGCATCAACCTGCTGTGCGACCGCGCGCTGCTCGGCGCCTATGCCGGCAACAAGCCCGCGGTCGACGTCGAGATCGTCGAGAAGGCAGCCGGCGAGGTATTCGACGGCGCGCTGCTGCAGGATGCGCTGCCCGCCGTCGCACGCTGGCGCCGCGCCGCGCTGGCCACGGCGGCGGTGGCCGGCCTGGGCCTGGCGATCTGGGCCGGCGTCGCCTACGAGCGCCACGCCGGCGCGAAGGCGCAGGCGGCGGCGGCGCCGGCGAGTGCCGCTTCGGCGGCGCTGCTGGCGCAGGCCACCTCCGCGCCGGCGTCGGCCCCGGCGGCCGCAGCCTCGGCGGCATCGTCGCCGGCGCCGGCCGATCCGAAGGCGGTGCTGGCGGCCGCCTGGCGCAGCGAGGCTGATGCCTGGCGCGCGCTGGCGCCGGCCTGGCAGATCTCGCTGGACGACGGCGATCCCTGCGCCGCCGCTGCACGCCAGCAACTGCAGTGCTTTCGCAGCACCAGCACGCTGGCGCTGATCCGCCAGCTCGACCGTCCGGTGCTGCTGACCCTGCAGGGCGGCGGCAAGCCGGCCTATGCGGTGCTGACCGGGCTGACGATGCGCAGCGCGACGCTGGCCACCGGCGACGGCGAGCTGAGCCTGCCGCTGGCCTCGCTGGCCGCGGTCTGGCGCGGCGAGTTCGCCACGCTGTGGCGCACCCCGCCGGGGTATGCCGACGGCGCGCCGGTCGACTGGCTGTCGGCCCAGCTCGCCGCTGCCCAGGGCGAGCCCGCCCCGCCGGCACCGACGCGATTCGACGCAGCGCTGCGCAAGCGGCTCGACGCCTTCCAGGTCGCGCAGGGCCTCAAGCCCGACGGCCTGGCGGGCCCGCTGACGCTGATGCTGATCAACCGCGCCACCGGCGTCGCCGAACCGCGACTGCTGGCGCAGAGGTAGCCATGTCCTACATCCTCGATGCCCTGCGGCGGGCCGATGCGGAGCGCGAGCGCGGCGGCGTGCCCGGGCTGCACACGCGAGCCATGCCCGATGTCGGCGACGACGAACGGCCGGCGCGCGCCCGTGGATTGCGGCCCTGGCAGTGGGTGGTGATCGGCCTGGCCGGCGGGCTGGCCGTGGCGGTGGCCTGGCAGTGGAGCGACAGCGAGCCGCCGCCGCCCGCAGCGTCGCTGCCGCCGCCACCGATCGCCGTCGCGGCGCCGCCGCCCAACCCGTTGCCGGCCGCCACTGCCGAAGCTGCCCAGGCGCCGGTGCCCGTGGCGACCGCGCCGACGGCCCCGCCGGCGGTGGCGCCGGCCATCGCGCCGATGCGCGCCACGCCGCCACCGGCGCGCGTCACTGCCGACGCCGATGCCGCCAGCGCACCGGCCGCACCGGCACCGCGGCGCGTGGCCTCGCTCGCCGAGCTGCCGGCCGATGTGCGTGCAGGCCTGCCGGCGCTGGCCTTCGGCGGCTCGATCTACTCGAACACGCCGGCCAACCGGCTGCTGATCGTCAACGGCCAGTTGCTGCACGAAGGCGACGCCCTCGGCCCGGGCGCCACGCTCGAACAGATCAAGCCGAAGGCGGCGGTGATCAACGTGCGCGGCCAGCGCTTCGAGATCGGGCTCTGAAATGAAGAAGGCCGGCCGGTCTGACGACTGGCCGGCCTCGCGAACGGGCTTGCAGCCCGTGTCGGCCTTACTGCGACGCCGCCGAAGCGGCGGCAGCTGCGGAGGCAGCCTCCGGCACATGCATCGCATCGGCACCGTGCTTCTCGCCGCCCATGTCGATGTCACCGCCCTTCATCAGGACGAAGATGGCGAGCGCGGCGAACACCACGAAGCCGAGCAGGATCTTCCACATGCTTGTCGACTCCTGCGGCTCTCAGTCCTTGGCGTAAATGTCGACGTCCTTGGTCTCGCGCACGAACAGCATGCCGATGACGAAGGTCGCGCCGGCGATGATGATCGGGTACCACAGGCCGTTGTACATGTTGCCGGTCTGCGCCACGATGGCGAAGGCGGTGGTCGGCAGCAGGCCGCCGAACCAGCCGTTGCCGATGTGGTACGGCAGGCTCATCGAGGTGTAGCGGATGCGCGTCGGGAACATCTCCACCAGCATCGCGGCGATCGGGCCGTAGACCATCGTCACCAGGATCACCAGGATGACCAGGATGCCGATGATCAGCGGCTTGTTCATCTTCGCCGGGTCGGCCTTGGCCGGGTAGCCGGCGGCCTTCAGCGTCTCCGAGACGGACTTCTTGAACTCGCCGTCCTTCTTCTTCGCCTCGTCGGCCGGGATGCCCTTGGCCGTGTAGCCGGTGATCACCGTCTCGCCGATCCTGATGGTGGCGGGCGTGCCCGGGGCGGCCACTTCGTTCTCGTAGCTCACCGAACTGGCGGCGAGCACCTGCTTGGCGATGTCGCACGAGCTGGTGAACTTGGCCGTGCCGGTCGGGTTGAACTGGAACGAGCACTCGGCCGGGTCGGCGACCACGACGACCTTGTTCTTCGCCTGCGCGGCGGCGAGGTCGGGGTTGGCCGCCTCGGTCAGCGCCTTGAACAGCGGGAAGTAGGTCAGCGCGGCGATCAGGCAGCCGGCCATGATGATCGGCTTGCGGCCGATCTTGTCCGACAGCGTGCCGAACACGATGAAGAACGGCGTGCCGATCAGCAGCGAGATGGCGATCATGATGTTCGCCGTCGCACCGTCGACCTTCAGCGCCTGCGTCAGGAAGAACAGCGCGTAGAACTGGCCGGTGTACCAGACCACGGCCTGGCCGGCGGTCAGGCCGATCAGCGCCAGGATGACGATCTTCAGGTTCTTCCACTGGCCGAAGGACTCGGTCAGCGGCGCCTTCGAGGTCTTGCCCTCCTCCTTCATCTTCTTGAAGGCGGGCGACTCGTTCATCGACAGGCGGATCCACACGCTGACGGCCAGCAGGGCGATCGAGACGATGAACGGAACGCGCCAGCCCCACTCCGCGAAGGCCTGCTCGCCGACGATGGTGCGGGTGCCGAGGATGACCATCAGCGACAGGAACAGGCCGAGCGTCGCGGTGGTCTGGATCCACGAGGTGTAGGCGCCGCGCTTGCCGTGCGGCGCGTGTTCGGCGACGTAGGTCGCGGCGCCGCCGTACTCGCCGCCGAGCGCCAGGCCCTGCAGCAGGCGCAGGCCGATCAGGATCACCGGCGCGGCCACGCCGATCGAGGCGTAGGTGGGCAGGATGCCGACGATGAAGGTCGACAGGCCCATGATCAGGATGGTCACCAGGAAGGTGTACTTGCGGCCGATCATGTCGCCCAGGCGGCCGAAGAAGATCGCGCCGAAGGGCCGCACGATGAAGCCGGCCGCGAAGGCCAGCAGCGCGAAGATGAAGGCCGAGCCGGCGTCGAGGCCGGAGAAGAACTGCCGGGCGATGATCGCCGCGAGCGAGCCATAGAGATAGAAGTCGTACCACTCGAACACCGTGCCGAGCGAGGAGGCGAAGATGACCTTCTTCTCCTCCGCGGTCATCGGCGTCGACGCGGCGGCGGTCTTGCCGATCGTGCTGGTTGCCATTTTTTCTGTCCTCGAGAATGAATACGCCGCCCCTGCGGCGGCACGAGGCGCACTGTCGACGAGGGCTCTGACCGCTCTCTGACGCCTTCCCAACGCACGCTGACGCGACGCTGAAGGGACGCTGACAAACTCAGGTGCAACCCTGGCTCTTCATTCCTCGATGCGAAAACCCAGGGAAAGCGATGACGGCCGCAGGCTCACTTGCCGGCGGCCTGGCGCACGAGGTCGCGCTGCTTCTCCTGCAGGTAGTCGGCCAGCTCGTACTCGTGCAGCTGTGCCGCGTGCCGCTCGGTGAGCGCGAACCAGGTGCGCAGCCGCGCCTGCATGCGTTCTTCCGGCGAGCCGGAACGCACGCTGCAGTGCGCCAGCAAGGCGAAGTAGTAGCGCATCACGTTGCGCTCGAGCGAGGCACGCTCGCCGCGCAGGTAGCGCGGGCTGCCGTCGGCCTCCTTGCCGACCACGGTGAAGCCGATCTTCTCGCGCCCTGCCGTGGCCAGGTAGATGCGCATCGCCAGCCGCGCCGCCGCCGTGGTGTTGTTCGAGTAGCCGAAGTGAACGAAGCTGCGCCCGGCATCGATCGGCACCGCCTCGAAGACGATGCGGTAGTCGGAGGTGGACAGCGGCCCGCTCGGCGCACTCAGCACCACACGCAGGTGCGAGGGATCGTCGACCTCGGTGCGCATCGTGTAGCGCATCTGCGCCGTCATGCCGCTGGCGCCGCTGCGCTTCGGCCCGGCGACCACGAGCAGGCCGCTGCCCTCGGCAGGCCGGCAGGCATGCACGTTGAGGTGCAGGAACATCACCTCGCAGACGGCCTGTGCGCTGCGAAACGCGGCGCCGACCGTCTCGAACGGATGCGCCATTTCGGCGTACACGTCGCCCTCAATGCGGTCGGCCACTTCCTTCGAACTCAGGTGCAGCGGCTCACCGAAGGCGCTGCTGCGCAGGCTGGGCTGCAGTTCGAGGCGCCGGGCATGCAGCGCAGCGGCCGAGCCGGCGGGCGCCTCCAGCGCCTGCGCGGACAGAGCCGCGCCGAGCAGCAGCGCGAGCGCAGCGCGGGCCAGCCACCAGAGCGGAGTCGACATGAGATCAGCATGCACCCCTTCGCCGCGCCCCGGAATGTCGGCCGTCAAATCCACCGACGCGAGGCGGCGGCGATACTCGCGCCGATGAATCCTGTTCGCAGCCTGGCACGGTCGGCGTGCGTGCTCTCCATCCTCTCCAGCCTGATCGCAGGCGCTGCAGCGCAGAGCACTGCAGCGAACGAGCCCGCCCTGCCGCGCTGGGAGGCCGGAATCGCGGCCGGGGTGGGCCGGGTACCGGACTATCCCGGCGCCGACCAGTCGCAGCTGCGCGGCCTCGTCGTGCCCTTCTTCATCTACCGCGGCCCGGTGCTGCGTGTCGACGAGCGCGGCATCCGCAGCCGCTTCCTCGACACCGAGCACTGGGAGCTCGACCTCACCGCCACCGCCGCCTTCAACACGCGCAGCAACGATCTGCGCGAGGGCATGCCCGAGCTCGACTACCTGTTCGGCATCGGCCCGCAGCTGGTCTACAAGGGCTGGGCCGCGCAGGGCGGCGGGCCGACGCTGCACCTGAAGCTGCGCGCCCTCGGCTCGACCGACTTCGAGCGCATCGACTCGCGCGGTGCGAGCTTCGCGCCCGAACTGCGCTGGCGCTTTCGCGGCGTGGCCGGCCCGACCTCGGCGCTGACGCTGTCGGTGGAGCCGATCTGGGCCAGCCGGCCGCTGCACCGCTACTTCTACGAGGTGAGCGCGGCGCAGGCCACGGCCACCCGCCCGGCCTACGCGGCACGTGCGGGCTACCTCGGCACCGAGTTCGGCGTCTCGCTGCGCCAGCGGCTGAACCGCGATCTGTCGTGGTTCGTCAGCACGAACCTGATGTCGCTGCACGGCGCGGCCAACACCGCCAGCCCGCTGCTCGCCTCGCGCAGCAACCTCGGCGTCGGCGTGGGGCTGGTGTGGACACCTTGGCGCAGCAGCGAGGCAGCGGCGGACTGATGCAATCCGCCGTGTCGCCCATCCCTATGTCGATGAGGCCGCGCCCCCACGACTGACGCCGGTGGCGCGCAACGCGCCCGACTACCTTTCATGCCGAGGCCCAGGACACGGCCCCGCGCTCGCCAGGCGATGCGCGTTCCCCCCCACCTGCAAGGAGAACCGGCATGAAGCTCATCACCCCCGCACTCGTCGTCGCCGCCGCGATGGCCGCCTACGCACCCGTCGCCAACGCGGGCTCCACCGCGCTGGTGCTGAACCGCACCACGCTGACCAACGTCAACGATGCCGCCGGCCTGTGGCAGCACGAAGGCGGCAACGTCTTCAAGGGCGGCGTGAAGGTCGGCCAGTACGCGCTGCAGCGCCGCGTCACCACCGGCGGTACCACCGCGCCACTGAACACCGCGGCCACCACCATCACGCTGTTCTTCGCCACCGCGGCGGGCTCGGCGCCGCAGAACGTCGTTCTGCAGGGTGCGCACGACTTCGGCCCGGGCAACTTCCGCGGCGCGGTCAGCGCAGCGTCGAACCGCTTCAACTGGATCCAGGGTGGCGACGCCACCTACACGTCGCCGGCCGCCGGCACGATCAGCCTCGTGATCAGCTGGGCTGGCGCCTCGCAGCTGACCCTGCCCTGAGACGGCCCATGGCCATCGGCATCCGAGCGATCAGCCTGGCCGCGCTGGTGACACTCGGCCTGGGCGGCCTGATGGCCGCCTGGGTGAGCAGCCCCTCATCGGCGCCCGAGCCCACGATCTCCGGCGAACAGCGTGCGCAGGTGCGCACGCTGCGCGAAGTGGTGGATCAGCTGGCGACCCGCCACCGCCTGCGCATCGTCGTCGACCCGGCGGTGCGCAGCGACGCTCCGGCGCCGGTCGCGTTCGACGCCACCTTCGCCGCCCTGCCGGTCGAGGCGCAGCTGCGCCACCTCTTCGCCGGCCACGAGCTGCTGCTGCACCACACGGCCGATCGTGGCAGCGGCCCGCGGCTGGCCGCCGCGTGGGTGTTCGCGCGGGCCGAGGACGTGACGGTCGTGGCGAGGCCCGCCGCAACGGCGGCTGCCTTCACGTTCGCACCGGTGCTGCCGGTTGCCGCGACACCGGCCGCCGCCGAGACGGGGCGCCCTGCGCCGCGACATGCGGAGGCCGCCGACGCCGAGGCGCCGACCATGCCGCTGCTGGCGCTGCGGCGCCAGGTCGAGCAGGACGCCTCGGACGCCGGGCGGATGCAGGCGCTCGAGGCCCTGGCCTCCCACCCCGAGGCGGGCGACGCCGAGTTGCGCCAGTTGCTCGAGCAGCTCGCTGCGCAGCCCCACACGCTGCTAGGCGAGGAGGCGCGGGCGCTGCTCGGTGCTCGTTTCGCACCCGCCACGGCGCTGGCGCCCGAACCCGTCGAGCCCTAGCACGACGGCCGCGGCTCATGCGGCTTCGCGCTCAGACGTGTCGCTTGGGCGTCTCTGGGCGGCCCTGTGCTGAAGTTGGACGGCTGCTCTGCGGGTTGCGGTTGGCGCGGCAAAGGCACGCCCGGGCAGGCTACGGCGCCTCGGAGGCGCGCCTCCGCCTGCCCGGGCGCGCCTTTGCTGAACCAGCGGTGGCCTGCCGGTCGAGGAACCCCAATGGTGGACTTCGCGGCAGGCGCTGCCCGCTGGGGGCGATTTGGGCGGCGACGAGAAGCGCAGCGCCGGGGTCGGCGCGCGTCAGCGCGC
>NZ_CALRZC010000293.1:0-8936 GCF_943372545.1 Variovorax sp. YR752
GCCCAAGGGCAAGGACTTCTCTCACCTCACGCAGGCCCAGTTCGATCGCATCGCCAATGAAATGAACGGTCGACCAAGACAGACACTTGGCTTTGCCAACCCTGCTGAGGTACTCTGGCAGACCGTTGCATCGACGGGTTGAGCCCGCCGCGACTTCATCGTGCACGGCGGGGACATCGGCGACGCCGGCATCCTCGACGCACTCGCCGCGATCGCGCCGCTGACAGTGGTGCGCGGCAACAACGACCGCGAGGCGTGGGCCGGGGCCATTCCCGAGACGGCCGTGCTGCAGCTCGGCGGCGTGCGGCTGCTGGCGATCCATGATCTTTCCGAACTCAGTGGCGACTTGGCGGGCGAGGGCGTTCGCGTGGTCGTGTCAGGCCACTCGCACCAACCCAAGGTCGAGGAGCGCGGCGGCGTGCTCTACGTCAACCCGGGCAGCGCCGGCCCGCGCCGATTCAAGCTGCCTATCGCCGTGGCTGAACTGATCGTCGACGGCGACACCGTCAGCGCGCGCATCGTCGAACTGCCCCTGTGAGCGGGGCGGGGTCGAATACCCCTAATTGAGAATAAATCTTATTTGATGGGGTATCCTCGGGCCGTTCTTTGAAAAATGCACCACATCGGGGCATTTTCAAAGGACATTCTTCTGCTCCGAGATGCTCATTCCCTTTCTCATCATGCTGCGCGAAGGCATCGAAGCCGCGCTGATCGTCGGCATCGTTGCCAGTTACCTGAAACAAAGCGGTCGCGGTGTGCTGATGCCCGCGGTGTGGGTCGGCGTGCTGCTGGCCACCGCGCTGTCGCTGTTCGCCGGCGCCGGCCTGCAACTGCTGGCGGCCGAATTTCCGCAGAAGCAGCAGGAGCTGTTCGAAGGCGTGGTGGGGCTCATCGCCGTGGTCATGCTGACCACGATGGTGTTCTGGATGCGCAAGGCGGCGCGCTCCATCAAAGGTGAGCTGCACGCGTCGATCGACAAGGCGCTGGCGCAGCATGCCGACGGGCAGGGCTGGGCGCTCATCGGCATGGTGTTTCTCGCGGTCGCGCGCGAGGGGCTGGAGTCGGTCTTCTTCCTGCTGGCCGTGTTCCAGCAGAGCACCGGCTGGGAAGCGCCCGTGGGCGCGCTCGCGGGCATCGCCGTGTCGGTGGTGGTCGGCTGGGGCATCTATTCGGGCGGCGTGCGGCTCGACCTGCGCCGCTTCTTCCGCTTCACGGGCCTGTTCATCCTGCTGGTCGTGGCCGGGCTGCTGGCCGGCGTGCTGCGCAAGCTGCACGAGGCCGGCGTGTGGAACCAGCTGCAGACCGTGGTCTTCGACATGAGCGAAACCCTGCCGATGGACAGCCCCGTGGGCGCCGTGCTGTCGGGCCTGCTGGGCTACCAGGCCGCGCCCGTGGTGGGCGAGGTGATCGTCTACCTGGCCTTCCTGGCCGTGGCCCTGTTCTTCTTCCTGCGCCCGACTGCTGCTGCGGCGCCGCGCACGGCCACCGCCGGCTGATCTTTTTCCTTCATGTCTTCTTCTTCCTCTTCTTCGTCATCGACGCTCATGCGCGTCGCCGTGGGCGCCTCGGCGCTGCTGGTCGTCGCTGGCCTCGCGGCCTTCTGGTACGCCTCGAACCAGGCGCGCAAGGCGCCGCCCAAGGCGACCGACCACGCCGTCACCGTCACGATCCGCGGCAACGCCTGCAACCCGAACGAGATCACCGTGCCCGCGGGGCGCACGACCTTCACCATCGTCAACCAGTCGAACCGCGCGCTCGAGTGGGAAATTCTCGACGGCGTGATGGTGGTCGAAGAGCGCGAGAACATCGCGCCCGGCTTTTCGCAGACCATGACGGTCAAGCTCTCGCCGGGCGACTTCGCCATCACCTGCGGCCTGCTGAGCAACCCGCGCGGCAAGCTGCACGTCACGCCGTCGGCGGCCTCGCTGGCCGAGGAAGCGCGGCCGTCGCTCGTCAACTACGTGGGCGCGCTGGCCGAGTACCAGGTGTTCCTGCGGCTGGAGGCCGCCACGCTCGACGACGCGGTGCGTGCGCTGGCCGATGCCGTCAAGGCCGGCGACCTGGCGCAGGCGCGTGCGCTCTACGCGCCGGCCCACCAGGCCTACAAGCGCATCGAGCCGATGGCCGAGCTGTTCGCCGACCTCGACGCACGCATCAACGCCCGCGCCGACTACTTCGAGAAGCGCGAGGCCGACCCGGGCTTCAGCGGCTTCCATCGCATCGAGTACGCGCTGTACGGCCAGGGCGATCCGAAGGCGCTGGCGCCGGTTCTCGACCAGCTGCTGGCCGACGTCGGGACGCTGCAGACGCGCCTGCGCGCACTGAGCGTGCCGCCCGAACGGCTCGCAAGCGCCGCCTCGAAGCTGCTGCGCCGCGTGGCCGACAACCTGCCGGCCGGCGGCGAGGACCACTACGGCCACGCCGAGCTGGTGAACCTGCAGGGCAGCTACGAAGGCACCAAGAAGATCGCCGACCTGCTGCAGCCGCTGCTCGTGAAGGCCGCGCCCGCGCAGCAGAAGGCCGTGGACGAACGCTTTGCCGCCTTCGACGCCGCATTGGCGCCGTATCGCGACGGCGAAGGCTTCAAGCCCGCGCCGCTGGACGAGGCGCAGCGCCAGGCGCTGGCCGCGTCCGTGCGCGCGCTGGCCGAGGAACTGGGCAAGGTGAACGCCGCGCTCGGTCTGGAATGAGTTGAGAGAGAACGACGACCCCATGGAACCGACGAAGAAGAATGACGTCCCCGTCGCGGGACATCCCGCCTCGCCGCACCGCCGCCGCATGCTCGGCGCCGCGGGCGTGGCCTTTGCCGGGCTCGCCGCCACCGCGCGTGCCGGCGCTGCTACGCCGGGCACGCCCGATGCCGGCGCGCAGGTCACCGACGCGCCGCAGAGCACCCACACGCAAGACCGCGTGCCCTTCCGCGGCAAGCACCAGGCGGGTGTCGTCACGCCGCGCCCGACGGCCGGCATGATCGCCTCGTTCTACGTGCTGGCCGAGAACCGCGCCGACCTGGAGCGGTTGATGCGCACGCTCACCGAGCGCATCGCCTTTCTCACGCAGGGCGGTCCGCAGACCGACCCCGACCCCAAGCTGCCGCCCGCGGGCTCCGGCATCCTCGGCCCGGTGGTGCAGCCCGACGGGCTCACGGTGACGGTGTCGGTCGGTTCGTCGCTGTTCGACGAGCGCTTCGGCCTCGTCAAGAGCAAGCCACTGCGGCTGAACCCGATGCAGCGCCACCCGAACGACGCGCTCGACGCCGCGCTGTGCCACGGCGACCTGTCGATCCAGTTCTGCGCCAACACGCCCGACACCAACATCCACGCGCTGCGCGACATCATCAAGAACACGCCCGACCTGCTGGTGCTGCACTGGAAGCAGGAGGGCTCCGTGCCGCCGATTCCCGCGGTGGCGGGCCAGCCCGCGGAGAGCGCGCGCAACTTCCTTGGTTTTCGCGACGGCTCGGCCAACCCCGACTCGGCGGACGACACGCTCATGAACCAGCACGTCTGGGTGCAGCCGAACGGCGACGAGCCGGCCTGGGCCGTGGGCGGCAGCTACCAGGCGGTGCGGATCATCCGCAACTTCGTCGAGCGCTGGGACCGCACGCCGCTGCAGGAGCAGGAGGCCATCATGGGGCGCCTCAAGCCCAGCGGCGCGCCGCTGGACGGCGGCAAGACCGAGCACGACGTGCCCGACTACACCAAGGACCCCGAAGGCAAGTCGACGCCGATGGATGCGCACATCCGCCTGGCGAATCCGCGCACCAAGGCCTCGGACGCCAACCTGATGCTGCGCCGACCCTTCAACTACTCGAACGGCGTCACCAAGTCGGGCCAGCTCGAAATGGGCCTGCTGTTCATCTGCTACCAGGCCGACCTCGAGAAGGGCTTTGTCGCCGTGCAGACGCGCCTGGACGGCGAGCCGCTCGAGGAATACATCAAGCCCATCGGCGGCGGTTTCTTCTTCACGCTGCCCGGCGTGCAAGGTGCCGACGACTGGCTCGGGCGCAGCCTGCTGGCCGCCTGAGCCTTGCTTTCCTTTTTCATCACCCTCACCGCATCGCACCCAAGGAGATCCATGACCGTGCAGTTCCGCCGCCGCTTCCTCGCCGCTTTCGTCGCAGGCTTTGCCGGCCTTCATGCCGTGGGCGCGCAGGCCGCCGTGTCGCCGCTCGAGCTGGTCGGTCCGATCTCGGACTACAAGATCTACGTGACGCAGAACGTGCGCAAGCTGGCCGCCGACGTGCGCGTGTTCACCGCCGCCGTGAAGGCCGGCGACATCGAGAAGGCCAAGAAGCTCTACGCGCCCACGCGCACCAGCTACGAACGCGTCGAGCCCGTGGCCGAGCTGTTCACCGACCTCGACCAGTCGATCGACTCGCGCGCGGACGACCACGAGAAGGCCGAGAAAGACCCGGCCTTCATCGGCTTCCACCGCATCGAGTACGGCCTGTGGACGCTCAAGAGCACCAAGGACCTGAACCCCGTGGCCGACAAGCTGCTGGCCGACGTGCTCGAGCTGCAAAAGCGCCTGGGCGCGCTGACCTTTCCGCCCGAGAAGGTCGTGGGCGGCGCCGCCGTGCTGATGGAAGAGGTGGCCGCCACCAAGATCTCCGGCGAAGAAAACCGCTACAGCCACACCGACCTGTGGGATTTTCAGTCGAACTTCGAGGGCGCCTACAAGATCGTCGAGCTGCTGCGCCCGCTGGTCGTGAAGCAGGACAAGCCGTTCGCGGAGAAGGCCGACGCCAACTTCAAGGTGGTGTTCGACACGCTGGCCAAGTACCGCACGGCCGATGGCGGCTTCGAGACCTATTCGAAGCTCACCGAGCGCGATCGCAAGATGCTGGCCGGGCGGGTGAACACGCTGGCGGAAGACCTGTCGAAGCTGCGCGGGATGCTGGGATTGAACTGAGCCCGGCCCCGGCGGAGGCACTCATTTCCGCCTGACCCACCACTTTTTGGGGTTGGTCAGGTTTTCGCGAGTGAGAATTGCTAGCATCTGGCTTTTGCTTACTGGCGTGCCCCGGTGTTTCCGGGGGGCGCACCCCCACCGTGCGAAACAACGACCTCGGCGCAGCGCCGACCACCACCGCGCTGAGCCTCGACCAGCTTCCGTCCCATCAGTGGGCCACCGTGCTCGACGTGGCCCGCCCCGACAGCGCGGACGACCGCGAGCTGGTGCTGCGCCTGACCGAAATCGGCTTCGTGCCGGGCGAGGCGGTGCGCATCGTCGCCACCGGCACGCCGGGCCGCGAGCCGCTGGCCGTGCGCCTGGGCCACACCACCTTCGCGCTGCGCCGCCACGAGGCCGCGCTGATCCACGTCACGCCGGGAGCCGCGAACCATGGTTGAAGCCGTCATCCAGGGGCCGGGCCGTCTCGGCGCCACCGCACAGCCTGGGCGCATCGCGCTGCTGGGCAACCCGAACTGCGGCAAGACCGCGCTCTTCAACCTGCTGACCGGCAGCCGCCAGAAGGTGGCCAACTACGCCGGCGTGACCGTCGAGCGCAAGGAAGGCACGCTGCGCACCCCAACGGGCCGTCGCGTCTTCGTGCTCGACCTGCCCGGCGCTTACAGCCTGAACGCGCTGAGCGCCGACGAGGCCGTCACGCGCGACATCGTCACCGGCCAAAGCAAAGAGGACCTGCCCGACCTGCTCGTGTGCGTGACCGATGCCACCAACCTGCGCCTGAACCTGCGCCTGGTGCTCGAAGCGCGCCAGCTGGGCCTGCCGATGGTGGTGGCGCTCAACATGACCGACATGGCCAAGAAGCAGGGCATCACGGTCGACACGGCCGTGCTCTCGCGCGAACTCGGCGTGCCGGTGATCGAGACCGTGGGTGTCCACACCGGCGGTGCGAAGCACCTGCTCGAGGCGCTCGACGCACCGGTCGCCGCCGCCGCGCCCCAGCCCTGGAAAGCGCCCGGCCTGGACGACGTGCTCGCCACGCAGCGCGAAGTGCGCCGCATCCTCGGCCTGGCCGTGAAGGAGCCCGTGGGCAGCCTGGACACCAGCGACCGCATCGACCGCGTCGTGATGCACCCGGTGTGGGGCATGCTGGTGCTGGCCGTCACCATGTTCCTGATGTTCCAGGCCGTGTTCAGCTGGGCCAATGTGCCGATGGACGCCATCAAGGCCGGCACCGAAGGGCTGGGCAACCTCATCAAGACGCACATGCCCGAAGGCATGCTGCAGAGCCTGCTGGTCGACGGTGTCATTGCGGGTGTGGGCGGCGTGATCGTGTTCCTGCCGCAGATCCTGATCCTGTTCCTGTTCATCCTGGCGCTGGAAGATTCGGGCTACCTACCGCGCGCGGCCTTCCTGCTCGATCGCATGATGGGCACCGTGGGCCTGTCGGGCCGCTCGTTCATTCCGCTGCTGTCGAGCTTTGCCTGCGCCATTCCGGGCGTGATGGCCACGCGCACCATCAGCAACTGGCGCGACCGCATCACGACCATCATGATTGCGCCGCTCATGACCTGTTCGGCGCGGCTGCCGGTGTATGCGCTGCTGATCGCGGCCTTCATTCCGGCACGCGACGTGGGCGGCATCTTCAACCTGCAGGGCGTGGTGCTGTTCGCGCTGTATGTGTTCGGCATCGTCTCTGCGATGGCCGTGGCCTGGGTCATGAAGCGCTTCCGCGACAGCACGAAGCATTCGCCGCTCTTGATGGAGCTGCCGGCCTACCGCTGGCCTAGCCCTCGAAACCTGGTCGTGGGACTCTATGAACGAGCATGGATCTTCCTTCAGCGCGTCGGCACGATCATCCTGACGCTCACGATCCTTCTGTGGTTCCTGTCGACCTTCCCGTCGCCGCCCGAAGGCGCGACCGGCCCCGCCATTCAGTACAGCCTGGCCGGCATCATCGGCCGCGGGCTGGAGCACATCTTTGCGCCCATCGGTTTCAACTGGCAGATTTCCATTGCGCTGGTGCCGGGCATGGCCGCCCGCGAAGTCGCGGTGGGCGCGCTGGGCACGGTGTACGCGCTCTCGGCCACCGGTGACGACGTGGCCACCGCGCTGGAGCCGCTCATCGCCGGCAGCTGGTCGCTCGCGACTGCGCTGTCGCTGCTGGTCTGGTACGTGTTCGCGCCGCAATGTTTGTCGACGCTCGCGGCCGTCAAGCGCGAAACCGGCTCGTGGAAATACGTGTGGATCATGGCGGGCTACTTATTCGCCCTTGCATACGTGGCATGCTTCTTGACCTATCGCATTGCACTCGCTTTCGGAGCGGGGTAAAACCACAGGGACACAGGGAAAAGGTTGAAGAAGACATGACACAGCAACTGATCGTCGGATTGATCGTCGCGGCCGCCGCGCTCTACGCGGTCTGGCGCTGGATGCCTGCCGGCTGGCGCCGCGGCGCTGCCCGCAAGCTCGCGGCCGGCACGCAGCGCACGGGCCTCATCGATCAGACCCGCGCCGATCAGCTCGCCGCCTCGTTGGCCAAGACCTCGGGCTGCGGCTCGTGCGACAGCTGCGGCAGCTGTGGTCCCAAGAAACCCGCTGGCGCCGACCCGGCCGACAGCAACAGCCCCGCGCTGACCTCCACGCCCAGCACCGGACGCTGAGTCCGATGCCCGCGCACATCCTCGTCGCAGGGGGCGGGATCGGAGGGCTGGCCACGGCGCTGGCGCTGTCCCGCGCCAACCACCGCGCCGACGTTTTCGAACAGGCCGCCGACTTCGGCGAAATCGGCGCCGGCGTGCAGCTCGGCCCCAACGCCACCCGCCGCCTTCACCAACTCGACCTCGGCCGTGGCCTCGCGGCCATTGCAGCGCGCCCCGATGCACTGGTGGTCCACAGCGCCGGCAGCGGCGCCGAACTGGCCCGCATGCCGCTGGGCGACGCCATGCAGCAGCGCTACGGCGCGCCGTACTGCTGCGTGCACCGTGCCGACCTGCACACGCTGCTGCTCGATGCCGTGCGCGCGCAGGGCACGGGCTCGCTGGTCACGGCCGCGCGCATCCGGCAGGTCGAGACCAGCGACGATCTGGTCTGCGTTTCGAGCACCGACGCGCGCGCGTGGGAGGGCGAGGCGCTGGTGGGCGCCGACGGCCTCTGGAGCCTGGTGCGCGCGCAGCTCGAATCTGAATCCGCCGAAGCGCCGCCGCGCGTGACCGGGCATACGGCGTGGCGCGCGTTGGTGCGTCAGGCCGACCTGCCTGCGGCACTGCGTCGTTCGCGCGTCGATGTGTGGCTCGGGCCGCGTTTGCACGCGGTTGCGTACCCGGTGCGTGCGGGCGACGCGCTCAACGTCGTTGTGATCGCCGAGTCCGCACCGGCTGGTGATGCGCGCGATTGGGACCAGACCAGCAGCCTTGTTGCGCTGAAGCAGGCGATGGGGCGCAGTTGCGCGAGCCTTCAGTCTTTGCTCGATGCGATGCCAAGCTGGCGCGCGTGGACGCTGAGCGATCGGGCACCTGTGGCAGGGCCTGGCGACATGGCGCATGAGCGTGTGGCGCTGGTGGGCGATGCCGCGCATCCGATGGTGCCGTACCTTGCGCAAGGCGCTGGCATGGCGATCGAAGATGCGGTCGCATTGGCGCAGGCCTTGGGCGATACCTCGGCGCTGGGTGTGCCGGCCGCTTTCGCGCGCTATGCGGAGGCTCGCTGGGAACGCAACGCGCAGGTGCAGGCGCGCGCGCGTCGCAACGGCGAAATCTTTCACGCTACGGGCGCGGTGCGCTTCGGGCGCGACATGGCGATGCGGGTGTTGGGTTCCCGGTTGCTCGATCAGCCCTGGTTGTACGGCGGTTGATTCAGGGCGCGTGCCCAGGCCATCGGGTACTTCCCTCCGCGAATGTCCCCCGCCTTCGGCTCCGGCGGGCTCAACCCGTCGATGCAACGGTCTGCCAGAGTACCTCAGCAGGGTTGGCAAAGCCAAGTGTCTGTCTTGGTCGACCGTTCATTTCATTGGCGATGCGATCGAA
>NZ_CALRZC010000294.1:0-8917 GCF_943372545.1 Variovorax sp. YR752
CTGGGCGGTGCGCAGCACGCGCACGTCTTCGATGCGCTTCACGGCACGGGCCGAGGCGTCGGCGCACAGGTCCTGGCTGAATTCCTGGTCGCGGAAGACGGTGAGGCCTTCTTTCAGCGACAGCTGGAACCAGTCGCGGCAGGTCACGCGGTCGCCGCTCCAGTTGTGGAAGTACTCGTGGCCGACCACGCTTTCGATGTTGCTGTAGTCGGCGTCGGTGGCGGTGGCCTGGTTGGCCAGAACGTACTTCGTGTTGAAGATGTTCAGGCCCTTGTTCTCCATGGCGCCCATGTTGAAGTCGCTGGTGGCCACGATCATGAAGCGATCGAGGTCCAGCGGCAGGCCGAAGCGGGCTTCGTCCCACAGCACGGAGTTGACGAGCGAGTTCATGGCGTGCTCGGTCTTGTCGAGGTCGCCGGCGCGCACGTACACCTGCAGCAGATGCTCCTTGCCGTTGCGCGCCTTGATGCGCTGTTCGCGCGCCACGAGCTTGCCCGCCACCAGGGCGAACAGGTAGCTGGGCTTCTTGAAGGGGTCGACCCACTTGGCGAAGTGGCGGCCCTCGGGCAGTTCGCCCTGGTCGACGAGGTTGCCGTTCGACAGCAACACCGGGTAGGCGGCCTTGTTGGCGCGCAGCGTGACGGTGTACATCGCCATCACATCGGGACGGTCGAGAAAATAGGTGATGCGGCGAAAGCCCTCGGCCTCGCACTGCGTGAAGAAGGTGTCTTCGCTCACGAACAGGCCCATCAGCTTGGTGTTCTTGATGGGGCAGCAGGTGGTGAAGATTTCGAGCTCGAAGGCCCCTTCTTCCGCGGACGGCAGGCCGTCCAGGACGAGCTGGTCGCCTTCCATGCGGAACGAGGCGCCCTGGCCGTTCACGAGCACGCGCGCCAGGTTGAGCTCGTCGCCGTCCAGGCGCAGCGGCTGGGCCGGCACCTCGGGGTTGCGGCGCAGCTGCATGCGGTTGAGCACGCGGGTCTTGGCGGGGTCGAGGTCGAAGGTCAGGTCGACGGTGTCGATCCAGAACGCCGGCGCGGCATAGTCTTCGCGTCGGATGGCAATGGGTTGCCCTTGGGCGTCACGCTGAAGCAGCATCGAGGGTCTCCAGAAAATTCGAATGGGCCAGTTCGTTGTAGTCGCGAACGGCGGCGATCACGTGGGGGCCGGCCAGCTCGGCGGCCGTATGGGTGCTGCACACGGCCACGGCGCGCATGCCGCCGCGGCGGGCCGCTTCGATGCCGAAGGGCGCGTCTTCAAAGACGATGCAGCGCTCAGGCGCCACGCCGATGCGGCGCGCGGCTTCCAGAAAGATCGCGGGGGTGGGCTTGCCCGAAAAGCCTTCGTCGCCGCCGACGATGGCCAGCGGCAGCGGGTCCATCTTCAGGCGCGACATGGCGAACTCGATGTTGTGCCTGTCGCCGGCCGTGCCCACCGCCACCTTCAGGCCGCGTGCCACCGCGGCCTTGGCGAAGGCGGTGAAGCCCGCCACCTCGGTGAAGTTGTCGTGAAAGAGCTCGCGGTAGATCTCTTCCTTCTCGTGCACCATCGCCTGGCACTCGGCATCGGAGAGCTCGCGCTCGAACAGCTCGCGCATGCTCTCGGTGCCGGTGCGGCCCGTGGTGCGCGCGAGGATCTCGCTCACGTCGAGCTTCACGCCGTGGCGCTCCGCAAACGTCACCCACGACCGCGCATGCCAGGGCATGGAGTCGATCATGGTGCCGTCCATGTCGAAGATCAGGGCTTCAATGCGCGAGGTCACGGGGCTTCCTCGGTGAGGCGCAGTACTGCCTGTGCCAAGCGCCGATAGCTGGGAGATTTTTCAAGAAGATGATCCAGGTTCAGGTGGGAGACGATTTTTGCCTGATGGGCAGTCGGTTTGTAGGCGGCGCCCTTGGGTTGTGCTTCTGACAGCCATCCTTTGGCGTCTCTGACGCTCTCGGGGTTTGCAGGGAAGTTCAGCTTCGTGTCAACAAGAGGCAGCGCTGCCCTTGTAGCAGCGGGATCGCACAGAAACAGGGACTCGAACTCCTTCACGATTAGGCACGCGTCGAACCCCGCCTGGGCATTGACGCCATTGGCAAGCGTTCTGAGTTCCTGTTCATCGCGTTCCACGTCGTCGCACGTGGCGCAGTCGTAGTCCAACACGCAGATCACTGAGGCATCTTCAAGCAGTGCGGTCTTGAAGAAGCGATCGAAGTTGGCCCGGACCTTGGGGAGTTCTCCCCTGCGATGCGGTTTCAGCACCTCGACATCGAATCGTTCGTGGTGATGAAGGATGCGGCGCAACAGCTCCGGCACTGCGCGTTCATCCCCCTCGCCTTCGACGATCGGCAACAACCGCTTGTTGTTCACGGTGTCTCCGGTTGCAAGCCTTCGGCGGCCATGAATTCGCCGAGCGTCATGAGCCCGCGTTGAACCGCCTCGCGTTGCGCAGCCTTGATGGGCGAGATTTGCGTCGCGCCATCGGTCATGGTGACGACGCGGATGTGTTCGGGGTCGAAGTGCTCGACCAGTTGCGGGCTGTGGGTGGTCACGATGATCTGCGTGACCTCCGAAACTTCTTTGAAAGCCTCAGCGAGCATCGAAAGAACGCCTGGATGAACGGTTTGCTCGGGCTCTTCAATGACCATCAGCGATGGCGTGGGAGATTGATAGAGGGAGAGCAAGATTCCGAAGATGCGCAGCGTGCCGTCAGACAGCTGCACCGGGTCGAACGTGCGCGTGCTGCTTTTATCTTGGCCAAACTTGAATTGAGGTACGAGATAGCTGCCCGCGCTGATGACCGACACACCCTGAAAATCCGGCAAAACAACTTGCATCATTTCCGTGATGCGTTCCAGCATCTGGCGGCCTTTGCTGCTGCGCTTGGCTGCACGGATGACAGAGGCCCAGTTGGAGCCATCTTCGCGAAGGGGCTCGTCGGTGTCTTGCGCAGACAGGGTGCGCAGAGTGTGAGCATTCAAGGCGGAGAACTTCCAGTCTTGAATGTCGTGGATCAGCCGTTCAGGCGATTCAAGTTCGGCAAATGCCAACGAATTGTCATTGGTCGAGCCGGTTGTAATTACCTCGAAGTAATTCAGATCACTGCTGGCTGCACCCGTCGGATGCGTCAACCTTGCCCGCAGTTCGATCGGCGTATGAATGCCCATGTTCTGAGGGCGAATCCGCGCGATGCCATCCCTGCGTGCAATCGCATCCTGCAAACTGCTTGTCGCAGCATCCCGCAAGAATCGCAGAGCATCCACAAAATTGCTCTTGCCCACTGCGTTCGGCCCCACCACCACGGTCACTCGCGGATGCAATTCCACATCTACCTCAGACAGGCTTTTGAAGTGGCGAATGGAGACGTTGGTCAGCTTCATGGCAGCGCGGATGGGACTCAAACGCCTTGCTTCAACGAAGCTTCAATGAACACGTCGAGGTCGCCGTCGAGCACCTTCTGCGTGGCCGAGACTTCGACGTTGGTGCGCAGGTCCTTGATGCGGCTGTTGTCCAGCACGTAGCTACGGATCTGGTGGCCCCAGCCCACGTCGGTCTTGCTGTCCTCGAGCTTTTGCTGCTCTTCCTGGCGCTTGCGCATCTCGTGGTCGTACAGGCGCGAACGCAGGCGCTTCCACGCCACGTCGCGGTTGCTGTGCTGGCTGCGGCCGTCCTGGCACTGCACCACGATGCCGGTCGGGATGTGCGTGAGGCGCACGGCCGAGTCGGTCTTGTTGATGTGCTGGCCGCCGGCGCCCGAGGCGCGGAAGGTGTCGGTGCGCACGTCCGAAGGGTTGATGTCGATCTCGATCGAGTCGTCGATTTCGGGGTACACGAAGATCGAGGCGAAGCTGGTGTGCCGGCCGCCCGACGAGTCGAACGGCGACTTGCGTACCAGGCGGTGCACGCCGGTCTCGGTGCGCAGCAGGCCGAAGGCGTAGTCGCCCTCGACCTTGATGGTCGCGCCCTTGATGCCGGCGGTGTCGCCGGGCGTTTCGTCTTCGATCTGCGTCTTGAAGCCCTTGCGCTCGGCGTACTTCAGGTACTGGCGCAGCAGCATGCTGGCCCAGTCGCAGGCCTCGGTGCCACCGGCGCCGGCCTGGATGTCGACAAAGGCGTTCAGCGGGTCGGCCGGGTTGTTGAACATCCGGCGGAATTCGAGCTGCTTGATGTCGGCTTCGAGCGTGGCGGCGTCATCGGCAATGGCCTGCAGGCCGTCCATGTCGCCGTCGGCCTTCGACATTTCGAAGAGCTCGGTGTTGTCCGACAGCCCGTTGGTGAGACGGTCGAGCGTTACGACCACGTCGTCGAGCGACTTTTTCTCTTTGCCCAGTTCCTGGGCCTTCTTCGGGTCGTTCCAGACGTTCGGGTCTTCGAGCGATGCGTTGACTGTCCTCAGTCGTTCAGCTTTGGCATCGTAGTCAAAGATACCTCCGTAAATCGACCGTACGGACGCTCAGGTCCGCGAGCATTGCGTCGATTTGGTTGATCTGTTCTGCGTCCATGGGGTGTCCTGACTGTGTGAGGTTGGTGTTCGGGGGAACCCGTCATTTTCTCACGGTCCGCCAACCTTCCCAGGAGCATCCCTGTATTGCTCCTTCTCCCTCTGGGGGAAGGCTGGGATGGGGGCGGGCAGAGCGCCCCTTGCGAGCGCCGTCGTGCCCTCACCCAACCTCCCCCGGGAGGGGAAAGACAAACTCAAAACGCCGGAATCAACGACCCCTTGAACTGCGTCTCGATGAAGCTGCGCACCTCCGGCGACTGGTAGGCCGCCACGAGGCGCTTGGCCCAGGGCTTGTCCTTGTCGGCGCGGCGCACGGCGATCAGGTTGGCGTAGGGGCTCTGGGCCGATTCCTTGATGACGGCGTCTTTGCCGAACGACAGGCCGGCCTTCTCGGCGTAGTCGTTGTTGATGGCCGAAATGGCCAGGTCGTCGAGCGAGCGCGGCAGCTGGGCGGCGTCCAGCGACACCAGCTTGAGCTTCTTTGGGTTGGTCACCACGTCCAGCGGCGTGGCGTTGTTGTTCTTCACGGCCTCGGGCTTGAGGGTGATGAGCTTGGCTTGTTGCAGCAGCAGCAGGGCGCGGTTGCCGTTGGACGGGTCGTTCTGGATGCCGACCGAGGCGCCGTCGGCCAGCTGGTCGATCGACTTGAGCTTGCGCGAGTAGAAGCCCAGCGGCGCGGTGATGGTCAGGCCCACGGGCACGAGGTCGAAGCCGCGCGCCTTGATCTGGTTGTCCAGGAAGGGCTGGTGCTGGAAGGCGTTGGCGTCGAGGTCGCCGGCGGCCAGCGCCGCGTTGGGCAGCTGGTAGTCGTTGAACACCACGACCTGGACGGTCAGGCCGTCCTTGGCGGCGACCTTCTTGACCACCTCGAACACCTGCTCGGCGCTGCCGACGGAAATGCCGACCTTGACGGTGTTCTTGTTGTCCTGCGCAAAGGCGGCGTTGCCCGCGAAAAGTGCGGTGGCCAGGGTGGCGAGCACGAGGCTGCGGCGGCGGAAAGTGGAATGCATGGTGGCGCGAAATCGAAAGAAATGAAGGCGCCGAATGTGGCATTGCCGCCGCGGATCGGGAACGAACCAATCCTCATATCGATATGGCATCCACTCGGCTTATGTGGTCTTTCTTATCTGATTTTTCATATAAGCACGAGCCGATTTGTTCGTTCCCTTTCGGTCTCTTTCTTTACATACTCGGCACCTTTTTGCGAACCTGCGCGATCGCGCCCTTGCGGCCCGCGCCTTCTTTCATGACCTTCCCTTCGCCTGATGCGGCCCGCGGCAACGCGGCGCCGGTCATCCGTCTTCAATCGGTGCAGAAGTCGTTTGCCTTGCCCAGCGGCGAGGTGTTCGATGCCGTGCAATCGCTGTCGCTCGACATCCAGCAGGGCGACGTGTTCGGCCTGATCGGCAAGAGCGGTGCCGGCAAGTCGACGCTGCTGCGCCTCATCAACCTGCTGGAGCGGCCCGATGCGGGCCAGGTGTTCGTCGGCGGGCGCGACCTCACGACGCTCTCGCGCCGCGAGCTGCGCGACACGCGCCAGAACATCGGCATGATCTTTCAGCAGTTCAACCTGCTGCAGAACGCTACGGTGTTCGACAACGTGGCCTTCCCGCTGAAGATCCACGGCCGCCACTCCAAGGCCGAGATCAACGAGCGGGTGCGCGAGTGCCTCGACCTCGTCGGCCTGGCTGAAAAGATCGACACCTACCCGGCCCAGCTGTCGGGCGGCCAGAAGCAGCGCGTGGCCATTGCGCGCGCGCTGGCGTCGCGTCCGCAGGTGCTGCTGTGCGACGAGCCCACCTCGGCGCTCGACACCGAAACCACCCGCGCGCTGCTCGAAACGCTGCGCGACATCAACCAGAAGATCGGCGTGACCATCGTGATCGTCACGCACGAGCTTTCGGTGGTCGAGGTGCTGTGCCGCAACGTGGCCATTCTCGAAAAGGGCCGCCTCATCGAGCAGTTCGCGGTCGATGCCCCGAGCGAAGAGCGCAAGACCGCGCTGGGCCGCGAGATCGACGAACTGGTGCGCCGCCGCGAACGCGAGGCGCGCGAACCCGTGGCGCCGCGCGTGGCGACCGCACAGCGCAACGCGCAGGAGCTGGCCTATGTTTGAGAACATCACCCCCATCCTTCCCGAGCTGTGGACGGCCACGGGCCAGACTTTCCTGATGTTGGCCATCGGCCTGTCGGCGGCGGTGCTCATCGGCGGGCCGCTGGGCATCCTGCTGTTCCTGCTGGGGCCGGGGCAGTCGCTCGAAAACAAGCCGGCGTTCCTGATCCTCAACTGGATCGTGAACACGGTGCGTTCCTTCCCGTTCATCATCCTGCTGGTGGCGCTGGTGCCGTTCACGCGGGTGATCGCCGGCACGTCCATCGGCCCGCTGGCGGCCGCCGTGCCGCTGTCGTTCGCGGCCATTCCGTACTTTGCGCGACTGGTCGACCAGTGCCTGCGCGAAGTGCCGCGCGGCGTGATCGAGGCGGCCCATGCCATGGGCGCGTCGGAGCTGCAGATTGTCTGGCGCGTGCTGGTGGTCGAGGCGCGCTCGGGCCTGGTGCTCGCGCTCACCGTGCTGGCCGTGAGCTTCCTGTCGTACTCGGCGATTGCCGGTGTGGTGGGCGGCGGCGGCATCGGCGACCTGGCAATCCGCTACGGCTACTACCGCTTCCAGACCGACGTGATGGTGCTCACCGTGGCGCTGCTCGTGGTGCTGGTGCAGATCCTGCAGTTCGTGGGCAACACCACGGCGCGCCGGCTCGACAAGCGTTGATGTCTCTTTCTTCTTTCCTTTCTCTTTCTCTGCTCATTCCATGAAAACCGCACTGCTGCGCCGTTCCGTTCTCGCCGTTTCCCTCGTCGCGCTGTCGTTCGGCGGCCTCTCGCTGTCGGCGCAGGCGCAAGACGCCAAGAAGAACCTCGTGATCGGCGGCACCGCCGGCTCCAACGCCGACCAGCTCAAGGCCGGCATCATTCCGATCCTCGAGAAGAAGGGCTACAAGGTGAAGCTGGTCGAGTTCAACGACTACGTGCAGCCCAACCTCGCGCTGGCCCAGGGCTCGCTCGACGCCAACTTCTTCCAGCATCGGGTCTACCTGCAGAAGTTCTCGGTCGACCAGAAGCTCGACCTCGCCGAGCTGGTGCAGGGCCCGATCGCGCCGATGGGCGTGTACTCGACCAAGCGCAAGACGCTGGCCGACGTGAAGGAAGGCGACCGTGTGACGCTGCCGAACGACCCGAGCAACCTGGCGCGTGCACTGGTGCTGCTGGAGCAGAACAAGCTGGTCACGATCAAGGCCGGCATCGACCCGCTGCGCGCGTCGGAGAAGGACGTGGCCGAGAACCCGAAGAAGCTGAAGTTCATTCCGCTCGAGGCTGCGCAGCTGCCGCGTTCGCTGGGGGACACCGAGTACGCCATCGTCAACGGCAACTTCGCGATCTCGTCGGGCCTGAAGCTCACCGAGGCCGTGGTGCTCGAGAAGACGCCCGACTACTACCTGAATGTGGTCGCCGTGAAGAGCGCGGACAAGAACGCCGCCTGGGCCAAGGACATCGCCGACGCCTACCGCTCGAAGGAATTCAAGGCGGTGGTCGACAGCAAGTTCCAGGGCTACGCCAAGCCCAGCTTCCTGCAGTAATCCATCAGTCACGCTTCAGCGAAGGACGCCCCATGCCCGTGCTGGCCGTATTCGATGCGCAAGCAAATTGGCGCGACACGCATGTGTGCGATGGCTGGATCACCGAGCATCTGGCGCGCCACGGCGTGCGTTGGGGGCGCGGCGATGCCGAAGGGCAGCGCGCGCTTGATGGCGCGGGGCTGTTCTATCTGCCGACGGCGGAGGGGTATCTTGGGTTGTTGTTCGAGGGCGGGGAATGGGTTTCCATTCCCTCCGACACGCCGCATTTCTTCGATGCTGGCGAGGCGGAGTCGCTGGACGGATTGCCTGCCGCGTTGCCATTGTTCGAGGCCTTCGTCGAAGAAGTGCTGTCCCTGACGGGCAACGACGCCGACGAAACGTAGAGCGGGATCAGTCGCCTGCAAGTTCGACGCGGCGCGGCGTGCACCGTGTTGCTCCTTCCCCCTCTGGGGGAAGGCTGGGATGGGGGCTCGCGGCGCTTGCAAAAGCGATGCATATGCAAAGGCCGCTTGCCCCCACCCCGACCCTCCCCCGGAAGGGGAGGGAGAAAGTCAAAACTCAAACGCGGGCGGGGCTTCGTGCCCCGGTCTTGCTCCTTCCCCTCCCGGGGGAAGGCTGGGATGGGGGCTCGCGGCGCATGCAAAAGCGGTGCATGTGCGAAGGCCGCTTGCCCCCACCCCGACCCTCCCCCGGGAGGGGAGGGAGAAAGTCGAAACTCAAACGCGGGCGGTGCCCCGTGCCCCGGCATTGCTCCTTCCCCTCCCGGGGGAAGGCTGGGATGGGGGCTCGCGGCGC
>NZ_CALRZC010000295.1:0-8895 GCF_943372545.1 Variovorax sp. YR752
TCGATGCGTGCCACCGGTGTGGGGGGCAGGTGGTTCGGGTATGCCTGCGCAGGCCCCATTCGCGGTTGCCCGGCTGTGTGCATGGCAGGGACGGTGTTGATGAGGTGACGAGAGCGCGGCACGGTGGTGGCCCGCGAGCGTGGGCCGGAGCAGGCATGCCCGGACCGCCTGCCTGTCTCGGTCGTCACGGGATGAGTGGTCGACACGAAAGAAGCCTCAGTCCTTGAAGGTCCGATGCCCCGAGATCATGGTCGACACGATGCTCTGCCGCCCCATGATGTCCTCGCGGATCGCGGCGTACACATGCAGGATCACGAAGATCACCATGCCCCACAGGCCGAGGTGGTGCCAGGTGTGCACGTCCTGCGACTGCCCGAACAGCGGGATCACCCAGCTCGTGAACAGCGTGTGCGACCACGACCCCGCCTGCGTGCCTTCGCCGTACAACGCGAAGCCGGTGACGATCATGAACAGCGTCAGGAAGAAGAAGCCGAAGAACATCGCCGCGCGCGCCAGCGGGTTGTGGCCGACGTAGCGGCTCGGCCGCGGGATCAGGAAGGCGTACCACTTCAGCATCGTCAGCACCTCGCGCCAGTAGGCGCCGCTGAAGATCGGCAGCGTGAACAGCTCGCGCGCATGGTGGTTGCCGACGACCGCCCAGTACAGGCGCCCAAGCAGGCCGACCGCGAACACGTAGCCGGCGGCGAAGTGGGCGAAGCGGATGTAGCCCATCAGGTAGTTGCTGCTCGCCTCGCCGGGCATGGTCGGCAGCGGCGAGCCGATGAAGTAGCCGGTGACCGCGAGCACGACGATGGACAGCGCGTTGACCCAGTGCCACAGGCGCACCGGGGCTTCGTAGACGTAGACCGACTTGATCGACGCCGCCTTGGCGACGGCGCGCTCGTCGGTGCCGGTGGCGTCGGAGAAGGATTGCGAGGGGGTGGCGGACATGGTGGTGCCTCGCGGTGGTCAGCGTTGCGTGCCGGTCGAGTCGCGGTCTGCCCGGTCTTCCCGATCTGCGCGGCGCCGCCGCCGAATGGCGCGCAGCAGCACCACGCCGTAGCCGACGGCCAGCGCCGCCAGCAGCCCGACCACGTGCTCGGCCTCGAGCACATGCATCAGGTTGTCCGGTGCGGTCAGGCCGTGGCCAGGATGGGCCATCGCGGCGCTGCCGGCGACGAGCGCCGCGAGGCCCGCGGCAGCACGGAGGAATCGTTGAGTGGTCATCTGGGTGTCTCCGTATTGCTTCTTCAGCGCACCTTGACGCGCGTGAGCTCGGCGCCGTCCTCGCTCATCACGTGTGTGGAGCAGGCGAGGCAGGGGTCGAAGGAGTGCAGCGTGCGCAGGATCTCGACCGGCTGCTCGGGGTTGGCCATCGGCGTGTTCATCAGGCTGGCCTCAAAGGCGCCGATCTGGCCCTTGTGGTCGCGCGGCGAACCGTTCCAGGTGGTCGGCACCACGCACTGGTAGTTCTCGATGCGGCCGTCCTTGATCTTCACCCAGTGGCCCAGCATGCCGCGCGGCGCGGCCACCGTGCCCACGCCCTTGGCCTCCTTCGGCCAGGTGCTCGGGTCCCACTTCTCGACGTTGGCGGTGGCGGTGTCGCCGGCCTTGATGTTGGCGACCAGCTCGTTCCAGTCGTCGAGCATCATCTCGCCGCAGTACTGGCCCTCGAGCGCGCGTGCCAGCGTGCGGCCGATGGTGGTGGGCAGCAGCTGCTTGGCCGTGTACTGCGTCTCCGGCAGGCCCAGCGCCTTCGGGATGGCGCTGTTGATCATCATCGCCGAGTACTCGATCTGCTCCTTCGGCCGCTGCGCGTACTTGTTGCCCTTCTTCGCGTGGGCATAGGCGAGGATGTAGCGCGACAGCGGGCCGACCTCCATCGCATGGCCACGCCAGCGCGGCGCCTTGATCCACGAGTACTTGGCCGCCTCGTCGATCTGCTCGATGTTCGTCTTCGTGCCCTTGGTGTTGGCGCCCAGCGTGTAGTTCGGCTCGGTCACGCCGTCCCAGGGGTGCAGGCCCTTGGTCTCGTCGGCGTACTGGTACCAGCTGTGGGTCACGAACTCCTGCACCTGCTCGGGGTCGCGCGGGTCGATCGGCAGGATCTCGTCCCAGTTGCCGCCCAGGATCACGCCGCCGGGCAGCTGGTCGGTGCTCTTGTCGTAGTTGACCTTCGGGTACTCGCCGTAGTCGCTGACGTTGGTGGCCGAGAGTCCCCCGCCGTGCAGCCAGCCGGCCTGCTTGTAGATCGTGCCGATGGCCAGCACGTCGGGGATGTAGACGTTCCTGTTGAACTCGATGATCTCGTCGATGCGCGCCTTGACGAAGTTCAGCCGCTCCATGTTGATCGGCGCGCCGGCCGATCCGTCGCGGTCGATGTTGATCGCGCAGGGCACGCCGCCGACCAGGTAGTTCGGGTGCGGGTTCTTGCCGCCGAAGATGGTGTGGATCTTCACCCACTCCTTCTGCAGGTCCAGCGCTTCCAGGTAGTGCGTCACCGCCATCAGGTTGGCCTCGGGCGGCAGCACGTAGGCCTTGTTGCCCCAGTAGCCGTTCATGAAGGGGCCGAGCTGGCCGCTCTCGACGAACTTCTTCAGCCGGTTCTGGATGTCGCGGAAGTAGCCGGGCGAGCTCAGCGGGTGCGAGGGCGAGACGAGCTGCTGCAGCTCGCTGGTCTTCTTCGGGTCGGCCTTCAGCGCCGAGACCACGTCCACCCAGTCCAGCGCATGCAGGTGGTAGAAGTGCACCGCGTGGTCGTGCACCTGCAGCGTCTTGGCCATCATCTCGCGGATCAGGTGCGCGTTCTTCGGGATCTTGATCCCGAGTGCATCCTCCACCGCGCGCACCGAGGTCAGCGCGTGGCAGCCCGTGCAGACGCCGCAGATGCGCTCGACGAAGGCCCAGGCGTCGCGCGGGTCGCGGCCCTTGAGGATGACTTCCAGACCGCGCCACATCGTGCCGGTCGAGACGGCGTTGCGGATGACGTTGTTCTTGTCGAGGTTGACCTCGCAGCGCATGTGACCCTCGATGCGGGTCACCGGATCGACGACGACGCGCCTGCCGCTGTCGTCGAGCTTGAAGCCTTGCGTTTCGTACGCGCCCATGGGGTTGGTTCTCCTCGTCCTTACTTGTTGCTGGCCGGGGTGCTGACCCGCTTGATCGCGGAGGCCGCTGCGTGCGCCGCCACCGCCGCGCCGACCACGCCGGCCGCCGTGCCGCCGACCTTGTCGGCGTTGGCCTCGATGCCGAACTGGTGGATGTCGGTGAGGCGGCTGTAGAACGAGCCCTTGTCCCAGAAGCCGTCTTCCGAGCAGCCGATGCAGCCGTGGCCGGCCTTGATCGGGAAGCTGGTGCCTTCGTTCCACTGCACGGTGGAGCAGGCGTTGTAGGTCGTCGGGCCCTTGCAGCCGACCTTGTAGAGGCAGTAGCCCTTGCGTGCGCTCTCGTCGTCGAAGGCCTCGACGAACTGGCCGGCGTCGAAGTGCGGCCGGCGGTAGCACTTGTCGTGGATGCGCTGGCTGTAGAACATCTTCGGCCGGCCCTGGCGGTCCAGCTCGGGGATGCGGTCGAAGGTCAGCATGTAGGTGATGACACCGGTCATCACCTCGGCGATCGGCGGGCAACCGGGCACCTTGATGATCGGCTTGTCGGTGATCACCTTGTGCACCGGAACCGCCTGCGTCGGGTTCGGCTTGGCCGCCTGCACGCAGCCCCACGAGGCGCAGGAGCCCCAGCTGATGACCGCCTTGGCGTCCTTGGCGACATGCTTGAGCTGGTCGAGGAAGGGCTTGCCGCCGATGATGCAGCTCATGCCGTCCTGGTTCAGCGGCGGGTTGCCTTCGACGGCGAGGATGTAGTTGCCCTTGTACTTGGTCATCACCTCCTCGAGGATGGCCTCGGCCTGGTGGCCGGCCGCAGCCATCAGGGTGTCGTCGTAGTCGAGGCTGATCATCGACAGCACCACGTCCTTGGCCAGCGGATGCGCGCTGCGGATGAAACTCTCCGAGCAGCAGGTGCATTCGAGGCCGTGCAGCCACAGCACCGGCGTGCGCGGCTTGGTCTCCATCGCATGGGCGATCTGCGGCACGAACGAGGGCGCGAGGCCCAGCGAGGTGGCCGTGAGCGAGCAGTACTTGAGGAAGCTGCGGCGCGAGATGCCCTGGCGCCGCATCACCTCGTAGAAGGTCTCCATCGTCCCCGTCTCCTGGTGTGGCTGTGTGCGGGACACAGTCACAAGAGGCGTGCCGCTTTCGGGCCTCCCTCGGGAAAGTACGGGAGGGGCGGCGTAAGTGCTTGATGGGGGTGGTGTTTTTTGATGGATGTTCAGGGGGCAGCGCACGCGCGGCGCGGCCGCTGGTCGGCCTTCTGCCAGCGTGCCGCCCAAGGTGGACGGTGCCTGACCGGCTGGCCGGCCGGCCGGAGGTTGTAGACTGCGCGCCCTCTACAGGATCCTTCGACTGGCCTTCATGCTGCACGGGTCACCCAGCCCGGGCGTTGCCGGTTCGGAGCTCACCCGCCTCCTGGCGAGCCTGGCGGACGCGCCGTCGCCCGCGACGCGCCCGGTCTTTGCCGAGCGCCTGGGCGACTGGCTCGGCTGGACCGGCGCCATCTCGCTGTCGGCAACGCTGAACGCAGGCCCTGGCACCCTGGCGCCGGGCAGCGGCCACGTTCGTGGCGGCGAGGAGGCGGACTTCCAGCGCGTGCGCGCGGCCCTGGAGGCGTCCATCGCCGCCGGCCCCCGCGAGCGTGTGTCGAGCCCGACCGACTTCGGCCCGTACCGCCGCCACTGCATCGCCCGACAGCAGGCGGTGCAGGAGGCTGCCGCCGCGCTGCGCCAGCGGCTGCGCGACGCGTTGTCGCGCTGCTCGCCGCAAGGCGCCCGGCTGGCCGCCATCGATGCGCTGATCGACCAGGCCCTTGCCGCGCAGGAGCGCAGCCTGCTCGGCCTGGTGCCGCTGCGATTGCAGGCGCACTTCGAGCGCCTGCAGCGCGCGGCGGCCGAGCACGACGCCGCCGACGACGCAAGGGAGGCGCCGGAGCGCTTCCGCGAAACCATGGACCGTGTGCTGCGGGCCGAACTGGCGCACCGGCTGCTGCCGGCCCAGGGTCTGCTCGACACACTGCAAACACTTCGACCGACATGACCCGACTACTTCACCACGCCGCCTTCACGGTCGGCCTGCTCGCCATCGGCTGGGTCGGCGCCGGCTATGTCCCCGGCAGTCCGCTGGCGCTGGCGCTGGTGCTGCTGATCGGCGCCTTCTACGTGATGGGCGCGCTCGAACTGCACCGCTTCCGCCAAGGCACCGCTGGCCTGGCGCAGGCGCTGGCCGCGATGGGCGAGCCGCCGCCGGCGCTGCGCCCCTGGCTCGCCGGGCTGGACGCCGGCCTGCGCAACGCCGTGCGGCTGCGCATCGAGGGCGAGCGTGTCGCGCTGCCCGCCCCCGCGCTGACGCCCTACCTGGTCGGCCTGCTGGTGCTGCTGGGCATGCTCGGCACCTTCCTGGGCATGGTGGTCACGCTCAAGGGCACCGGCCTGGCGCTGGAGAACGCTGCCGACGTCGAGGCCATCCGCGCTTCGCTCGCTGCGCCGGTCAAGGGGCTGGGCCTGGCCTTCGGCTGCTCGGTGGCGGGCGTGGCGGCCTCGGCGATGCTCGGCCTGATGTCGGCGCTGGCGCGGCGTGAGCGCCAGCGCACCGCGCAGCAACTCGACGCCTGCATCGCCACCACGCTGCACGGCCACTCGCGCGCGCACCAGCGCGAGCAGGCACTGCGACTGCTGGGCGCGCAGGCCGAGGCGATGCCGGCGCTGGTGAGCCAGATGCAGGCCCTGGCGGCGCAGATCGAGCGCCAGGGGCAGGCGCTGCAGGACCGCCTGCTGGCCAGCCAGGCGCAGTTCCACGGCGAGGCGCAGCGTGCCTACACGGGGCTGGCCGAATCGGTGGGTGACTCGCTGAAGACGAGCCTGGCCGACAGCGCACGCCTGGCCGGCGCCGCCATCGAGCCCGCGGTGCAGGCGACGATGGCCGCGCTGGCGCGCGAGACCGCCACGCTGCGCGAGGCGCTGGGCGCCGCGGTGCAGCAGCAGCTCGAAGGCAGCAGTGCGCGCCTGGACAGCACGGCCGCCAGCGTCGCGCAGAGCTTCGAGCAGCGCAGCGCCGCGATGCTCGACGGCGTGGCCGCGCGCATGGACCGCAGCACCGGCCAGTGGGCCGAGTCCTGGGGTCAGGCGATGGCTGTGCAGCGGCAGGGCCACGAGGCGCTCGTGCAGCACACGCGCGAGACCCTGTCGGCCAGCGCCGCCGGGTTCGAACAGCATGCCGCCGCGCTGCTGCGCCGCATCGCCGAGGCGCATGCCGCCTGGGACGAGGCCGCCGCCACGCGCATGGCCGAGCGCCAGCAGCAGATCTGCACGACGCTGGAGCGCACCGCGCAGGCCTTCACCGCGCAGGCCGAGGCCCATGCACGCAGCACCATCGGCGAGATCGAGCGGCTGGTGCAGGCGGCGTCGCAGGCGCCGCGCGCCGCCGCCGAGGTCATCGGCGAGCTGCGCCAGGCGCTCGGCGACAGCCTGGTGCGCGACAACGCCGTGCTCGACGAGCGCAACCGCTTGATGGCCACGCTGGGCGGCCTGCTCGACGCGGTCAACCACGCCAGCACCGAGCAGCGTGCCGCGATCGATGCGCTGGTGCACTCGACCACCGAGGTGCTGGAGCGTGCCGGCGACCGCTTCGCGCAGACCGTGCAGGCCGAGTCGCAGACGCTGCAGGTGGTGTCGGCGCAGGTGACCGGCAGCGCCGCCGAGGTGGCCAGCCTGGGCGAGGGCTTCGGCCTGGCGGTGCAGCTGTTCAGCCGTGCCAGCGAGCAGCTGACCGGGCAGCTGCAGCGCATCGAGAGCGCGCTCGGCCAGTCGATGGCGCGCAGCGACGAGCAGCTCGCCTACTACGTGGCGCAGGCGCGCGAGATCATCGATCTCACGCTCGGCTCGCAGAAGCAGATCGTCGAGGACCTGCAGCAGCTGGCGCGGGTGAGCGCCGGCGCGCCGGCGGAGGCCGACGCGGCATGACGGCCAGCGACCTCGACGACGGCGTGGAGTCGGGCACGCCCGTGTGGGCGGTGTTCGGCGACCTGATGGCCGGGCTGCTCGGCGCGTTCGTGCTGATCCTGGTGTTCGTGCTGGGCATGCAGCTCGACCTGGCCGAGCAGCTGAAGGCCGAGGTGCAGCAGCGCCAGGCCGAGGCGCTGCGCCGCGAGGCACTGGAGCGGGCGCTGGCCGGCCCGCTGGCGGCCGGCCGCGTGACGCTGGCCGACGGCCGCATCGGCATCAGCGGCAGCGTGCTGTTCGCCTTCAACTCCGCCGAGCTGCAGCCCGAGGGCCGGCAGCTGCTGAAGAGCCTGGCCGTGCCGCTGGCCACCTACCTGGCCTCGCGCGACGAGGTGCTGATGGTCAGCGGCTTCACCGACGATCGCCAGGTGCGCGACGGCGGCCGCGCGAAGTTCGCCGACAACTGGGAGCTCTCGGCGCAGCGTGCGCTGACCGTGACACGTGTGCTGATCGAGGATGGCGTGCCGTCGCCGTCGGTGTTCGCCGCGGCCTTCGGGGCCGAGCAGCCGGTCGCCTCGAACGCCGATGCCGCCGGCCGCGCGCTCAACCGGCGCGTCGAGATGGCGCCCACGCCGCGGCGAAAGCCGTCGGCGGCGAAGCCCTGATGCGTGCCGAAGCAGGCCTCGATCCGATCGCCGCGGTCGAAGCCGGGCGTGCCTGCGGCGCGGCGCGGGTCGACCCGGTGGCCTGGTGCGTGATCGAGGCGCTGGCGCGGCGCGCCGCAGCGCAGCAGGGCGAGGCGCGGCGCCTGCTGGTGGCGCGCGTCGAGCGGCTGCTCGACGCGCATGCCGCCGCGACGCCGGCCGCCGCGCCAGGCGATGCCGTGCCCGACGAACGCATGGCGCGGCGCGCGGCGCTGGCCGGGCTGTCCGAACTGGTCGACCGGCTCGGGCGTTCTGCGGCACCGCCCGGTGCGCTGCCGCCCGGTACACCCTCCCGCGCGCCGTCGTCCGGGCCGCTGAAGGCGGTGACGGCGTACCAGGGCACCTGGTCGCGCCTGCGCGCCGAACAGCGCCTGCGCCAGGCACTGGCCCAGGTGCCGGCGCAGGCCGGGCCGCTGAACTCGCTGCACGTGGTGCATGCCGCGCTGCGCACGATGCACGAGCTCTCGCCGGCCTACCTCGACGCCTTCATGTCGCACGTCGATACGCTGCTGTGGCTGGAGCAGGCCAGCGGCGGCAATCTCGCGGCCCGCCCGGCGGCGCGTGTCGAGAGCGCGCGAAGACCCCGCGCACCGTCGGCCCGCAAGGGCTGAGCCATCGGTTTGCCCACGGGCATGCCATCATGGCCGCATGCTGCGCACGCTCAAGGATCTGCTCGACCGCCTGGCACCGCCGTCCGCGCAGGCCGACCCGCGCGAGGCCGAGCACCTGCTGCAACTGGCCACGGCGGTGATGCTGGTGGAGGTGATGCGTGCCGATGCGAGCTTCCATGACGGCGAGCGCGAGGCCGTGCTCGCCGCGCTGGCCGACAAGTTCGCGCTGGCCGACGACGAGGCCGCACGCCTGGTCGAGCTGGCCGAGTCGACGGCACGGCAGGCCACCGACCTGTTCTCGTTCACCTCGCGCATCAACGAGCGCTTCGAGATGGCGCAGAAGCTGCGCATGATCGAGCACATGTGGCGGGTGGCCTATGCCGACGGCCACCTCAGCGAGCACGAGCGCCACGTGATGTGGCGCATCGCCGACCTGCTGCACGTGCCGCAGGGCGCCTACGTGAACGCGCGGCTGCGCGCACAGCAGGCGGCCGGCGCGGTCTGACGGTGGGCGACATCCTGCATCCTGGGG
>NZ_CALRZC010000296.1:0-8845 GCF_943372545.1 Variovorax sp. YR752
GCGGCGCTCGCCCAGCCGGCGGTCATCTACGAGATGGGCGGCAAGGCCGACCGCTCCTTCAACCAGGCCGCCTACGAAGGCGCCGAGGCCTGGAAGCGCAAGAGCGGCCAGCCCTACCTCGAGTTCGAGATCGCCAACGCCGCGCAACGCGAGATGGCGGCGCGGCGTTTCGCCGAGCGCGGCGCCAGCCCGGTGGTCGGCATCGGCTTCCCGCAGGCCTCGAGCATCGACAAGGTCGCGCGCGCGTTCCCGAAGACCCGCTTCGCGATCATCGACGCCGCGGTCGTGCAGCCCAACGTGCAGAGCTTCCTCTACCGCGAGCACGAGGGTGCGTTCCTCGTCGGCATCATGGCGGCGATGGCGAGCCGATCGGGCAAGGTCGGCTTCGTCGGCGCGCAGGACATCCCGCTGGTGCGCAAGTTCCTCTGCGGCTACGAGCAGGGCGCGAAGTTCGCCAACCCGAAGGTGGAGCTGCTGTCGGCGATGACCGGCACGACGAGCGCCGCCTGGACCGACCCGGCACGCGGCGCCGAGCTGACGAAGCACCAGCTCGCGCAGGGCGTCGATGTGATCTTCGCCGCCGCCGGCACCACCGGCCTCGGCGTCATGCAGGCGACGCGCGACGCGGAAAAGCTGGCCATCGGCGTGGACAGCAACCAGAACCACCTGCACCCCGGCTTCATCCTGACCTCGCTGGTCAAGCGCGTCGATCGGGCGGTGCTGCAGGCCTTCGACGGCGTGCAGCCGGGCATCACCACGCTCGGGCTGAAGGAAGGCGCGCTCGACGTGGCGATGGACGCGCACAACGCGAAGCTGGTGACCCCGGCGATGAAGCAGCGTGTCGAAGCAGCACGCGCCGACATCGTCGCCGGGCGGCTCAAGGTGATCGACTACACGGTGGCGAACGCCTGCCGCTGAGCGGCGCTGACGGGCTGCCTCCGGCCCTGAGCGGCCACGGGCCGCTCAGGGCCACGAGGCAACTCCGGTCGCGTGGGATTGAACGCAACAGCGCGTCAGGCGCCTTCCAGCGACCAGGCCAGCAGCGCGGCGCGCGCCTGCGCCTTCGTGTCCTCGTCGAGGAAGGAATGCGCCACCGCCTCCAGGCCCATGTGCAGCAGGTCGGCCTCGGTCAGCGGCGTCTCGCGCAGCAGCGTGGCCGCCTCGCCGCTGTGGGTGACCTGCGACATCAAGCGGTTGTCGGTCTGGAACGACAGGCTCACGCCGGCGCGCCACAGCGCGGTGATCGGGTGCGCGGCGATCGACGCGGCGGCGCCGGTGTGCACATTGCTGGTCGGGCAGACCTCGAGGTGCACGCCGCTGGCACGCACGGCCTCGAACAGCGCGCGGTCACCATCGGGCGCCAGTGCATCGACCAGGCGAACGCCGTGGCCGATGCGGCGCGCGCCGAGCTGCACGGCTTCCAGCACGCGCCGCGCTTCGTCAGCCTCGCCGGCATGGATGGTCAGCGCCACGCCACCCTCCAGCGCGATGCGCAGCGCGCTCGCATGGTCCGCCGGCGGATGGCCGAACTCGGCGCCGGCGAGGTCGAAGCCGACCACGCCGATCTCGCGGTAGCGCACCGCCAGCGCGGCGACCCGTTCGCTCTCCGCCACGTCGAGGTGGCGCATCGCGCACAGGATCAGCCCGGTCGGCAGCGCACTCTTCGCCAGGCCTTCGAGCAGCGCCTCGACCGCGGCCTCGGGCGGCACGCCGAAGGGCTCGAACAGCAGCGGCGCGATGCGGAACTCGCCGAGCACCGCGCCATCGAGCCGGGCGTCCTCGGCAGCCTCGAAGGCGACCCGCTCCAGCCCTTGTGGCGTGGCCATCGCCGCGACGGTCAGCGCGAAGCCGCGCAGGTACTCGACCAGGCTGCCGGCATGGGAGCGGGCGTAGAACCAGCGCTCCAGCGCCGGTACGTCCTCGGCCGGGCAGGCCATGCCGCGTTCGTGCAGCAGTTCGAACAGGGTGGTCGGGCGCAGGCTGCCATCGAGGTGGTCGTGCAGCACGACCTTGGGCAGGCGGCGCAGTCGATCGGCGAGGGCTTCGGGCATCGCCGCATGCTATCTCGGCGCGCCTCTTGCTATCCTGCGCGCGGGCTTCGCGTGCAGCCCGCGCCACAGGGAAAACGCCCATGACCACGAAGTGCCTCGCCGCCGCCGCGCTGCTGACTGCCAGCCTGGCCGCCCACGCCCAGCCCGCGATCGTCTACGACATGGGCGGCAAGTTCGACAAGTCCTTCAACGAAGCCGCCTACGCCGGCGCCGAGCGCTGGAAGAAGGACACCGGCAAGCCTTACCTCGACTTCGAGATCGCCAACGAGGCGCAGCGCGAGCAGGCGATGCGACGCATGGCCGGCCGCGGCGCCAGCCCGGTGATCGGCGTCGGCTTCTCGCAGGCGACCAGCGTCGAGAAGGTGGCGAAAGAGTTCCCGAAGCAGCAGTTCGTCGTCATCGACGGCGTGGTCAAGGCGCCGAACGTCGCCTCGGTGGTGTTCAAGGAGCACGAGGGCAGCTTCCTGGTCGGCATGATGGCGGCGATGGCCAGCAAGAGCGGCAAGGTCGGCTTCGTCGGCGGCATGGACATCCCGCTGATCCGCCGCTTCCAGTGCGGCTACGAACAGGGCGCGAAGTACGCCAACCCGAAGGTCGAGGTGCTGGCCGCGATGACCGGTACGACACCGGCCGCCTGGAGCGACCCGGCCCGCGGCGGCGAGCTCGCCAAGTCGCAGTTCGCCAAGGGCGTGGATGTGGTCTTCGCGGCCGCCGGCGGCAGCGGCGTTGGCGTCTACCAGGCTGCGAAGGACGCCGGCCGCCTCGCCATCGGCGTCGACAGCAACCAGAACCACCTGCACCCCGGCACCATGCTGACCTCGATGGTCAAGCGCATCGACGTGGCGGTCTACAACGCCGCCAACCAGGTGACCCCGGGCCTGACCGTGCTCGGACTGAAGGAGGGCGGCGTCGACTACGCGCTCGACCAGCACAACCAGAAGCTGGTGCCGGCCGAGATGAAGACGAAGGTCGATGCGGCGAAGGCGGACATCATTGCCGGCAAGATCCAGGTGATCGACTACATGGCGGCCGGCGCCTGCAAACTCTGATGAACCCGCCGCAGGGCGCAGCGCCCGCGGTGGCGATGCGCGGCATCGCCAAGCGCTTCGGCGCCGTGCAGGCCAATGACGCCGTCGACCTGACGGTCGCCACCGGCACCATCCACGGCATCGTCGGCGAGAACGGCGCGGGCAAGAGCACGCTGATGTCGGTGCTCTACGGCTTCCACGAGGCCGACGCCGGCACCATCGCGATCGACGGCCAGCCGGTGCGAATCCGCAGCTCGCGCGATGCGATTGCGCTGGGCATCGGCATGGTCCACCAGCACTTCATGCTGGTCGAGCCGTTCAGCGCGCTCGACAACATCCTGCTCGGCGCCGAGCCGCACTGGACACTGGCCCGATCACGCGCGCAGCTGCGCCGCGAGCTCGAGGCGCTGATGGGCGAGACCGGGCTGAAGGTGCGCCTCGACGTCGCCGTCGAGGAGCTGCCGGTCGGCGAGCGCCAGCGGCTGGAGATCCTCAAGACGCTGGTGCGCGGCGCACGAATCCTGATCCTCGACGAGCCGACCGCGGTGCTGACGCCGCAGGAGACCGAGCAGCTGTTCGTCACACTGCGCGGGCTGCGCGAGCGCGGCACGACCATCCTGCTGATCACCCACAAGCTCAAGGAGATCGTCGCGCTGTGCGACCAGGTGACAGTGATGCGCGGCGGCCGCGTGGTGCTCGATTGCCCGATCGCCGAGACCAGTGTCGATGCGCTCGCGCAGTCCATGGTCGGCCGCCGCGTTCATCTCGGCCGCGCCGAAGGCCCGACGGCCAGCGCGAGCGGCCCCGTGCTGCTGCAGGCGCACGATCTCGCCTGGCGCGATGCGCTGGGCGTGCCGCGCCTGGCCGGTGTGTCGCTGACGCTGCACGGCGGCGAGATCGTCGGCGTCGCCGGCGTGTCGGGCAACGGCCAGAGCGAACTGCTCGACGTGTTGGCCGGCCTGCTCGTGCCCGACAGCGGCGAGCTGCAGCTCGGCACGCGCCGCTTCACCCCGGCGCAGTGGCTCGACCCGGCCAGCGCCCGCACACTGGGCCTCGCCCATGTGCCGGAAGACCGCCACCGCCGCGGTCTGGTGCTGCCGTTCGCGGCCTGGGAGTCGGCAGCGCTGGGCCACCAGCGCGATGCGCGCTACGACCGCGGCCTGCGCCTGGACACCGGCGCGATGCGGCAGGACTGCGCCGCGATGATGGCCGACTACGACGTGCGCCCGCCCGACCCGGCACTGCGCAGCGCCAAGTTCTCCGGCGGCAACCAGCAGAAGCTGGTGCTGGCGCGCGAGGCGCTGCCGGCGCCCACGGTGCTGCTGGTCGGCCAGCCGACGCGCGGTGTGGACATCGGCGCGATCGAGTTCATCCACGGTCGGTTGCGCGCGATGCGCGACGCCGGCCGGGCCGTGCTGCTGGTCTCCTCGGAGCTCGACGAGATCCTCGCGCTGGCCGACCGGGTGATCGTGATGGCCGGCGGGCGCATCGCCGGCGAGCTGAGCATCGACGAGTGCAGCGAGACGGCGCTGGGCCGGTTGATGGGCAGCGGCGCTGCAGCGCAGGAGGCGGCGTGAGCACATCCACGGATGAGATGCCGCGCTGGCTCGACCTGGTCGTGCTGCCGGCGGTCAACCTCGCGATGGCGCTGCTAGTCGCCGGCGTGGTCGTCTGGCTGGTCGGGCTGGACCCGGCGCAGGCCATCGTGCTGCTGGTCAAGGGCGCCTTCGGCAGCCGCCTCGGGCTGAGCTACACGCTCTACTACGCCACCACCTTCGTGTTCACCGGCCTGGCGGTGGCAATCGCCTTCCATGCCGGGCTGTTCAACATCGGCGGCGAAGGCCAGGCGATGCTCGGCGGCATCGGCACCGCGCTGGTCGCGCTGTGGCTGGGGGATACGCTACCCGCCTGGGTGGTGCTGCCGGCGATGGTGCTGGCCGCCGCCGGCTTCGGCATGGCCTGGGGTGCGCTGCCCGGCGCGCTGGCCGCCTGGCGCGGCAGCCACACGGTGATCAGCACCATCATGTTCAACTTCATCGCCTCGGCCCTGCTGTCCTGGCTGTCGCTGAACGTGCTGAAGGAGCCGGGCAACATGACGGTGGAGAGCCGCGCCTTCGGCGCCGGCGCGAAGATGCCCGGCATCCACGAGGCGCTGGCCGCCATCGGCCTGGACTGGCCGGCCTCGCCCCTGAACCTGAGCCTGCTGCTGGCCGTGGCGGCCGGCGTCGGCACCTGGTGGCTGCTGTGGCACACGCGGCGCGGCTACGAGCTGCGCACCGTCGGCCATGCGCCGGAGGCGGCGCGCTACGCCGGCATCCGCCCACGCGCGCAGATCATCTTCGCGATGGGGCTGTCCGGCGCGATGGCCGGGCTGCTCGGCGTCAACGAGGTCGCCGGCGTGCACGGCCGGCTGCTGCTCGACTACGTGGTCGGTGCGGGCTTCGCCGGCATCGCGGTGTCGCTGATCGGGCGCAACCATCCGCTGGGCATCGCCATGGCCGCGCTGCTGTTCGGCGCGCTCTACCAGGGCGGCGCCGAACTGGCCTTCGAGCTACCCGGCTTCAGCCGCGACATGATCATCACGCTGCAGGGCCTGATCGTGCTGTTCGCCGGCGCGATGTCGCAGGTCGCCGCGCCGCTGCTGGCACGGCTGTGGATGCGCACGCAACGGCCGCGCGCGGTGGCAGGGGCGGGGGGAGCGGCGCATGGATGAGATCGCGATCGGCACGCTGATCGCCTCGACGCTGCGCGTGGCGACGCCGCTGATCCTGTGCGCGCTGGCCGGCGTGCTGTGCGAACGCGCCGGCGTGATCGACCTCGGCCTCGAAGGCAAGATGCTCGCCTGCGCCTTCGCGGCCGGCGCTGCCGGTGCGGTCAGCGGCTCGCTGATGCTGGCGTTGCTGGCCGCACTCGTGGTCGGCCTCGCGCTGTCGATGCTGCACGGTTTCGGCTGCGTCAGCCACCGCGGCGACCAGGTGGTGATGGGCATGGCGATCACGATGACCGCTGCGGGGCTGACCATCGTGCTCGGCGTGGCCTGGTTCAAGACCGGCGGGCAGACGCCGCCGCTGCCCGACGCGGCGCGCCTGGGTGCGCAGTTCACCGGCCTGGCCGAGTGGCTGAAGACGGTGCCCTACATAGGCACGACGCTGGCGCTCGGCCTGCTTGGCCACAACTGGCTGGTCTACGGCGCCTTCGCCGGCGTCGCCGCGGTGTGGTGGCTGCTGTTCCGCACCCGCTTCGGCCTGCGCCTGCGCGCCGCCGGCGAGAACCCGGCGATGGTCGACGCCGCCGGCGTGTCCATCGTCGCGCTGCGCTACCAGGCCCTGGCATTGAACGGGGTGTTCTGCTCGCTGGCCGGCGCCTACCTGGTGCTCGCGCAGAATCCCTCCTTCGTGCCGAACATGACCGCTGGCCGCGGCTACATGGCGATGGCGGCGCTGATCTTCGGCAAGTGGCACCCGGTCGGCGCGCTGGCCGCCTGCCTGCTGTTCGGCTTTCTCGACGCCGCCGCGATCCGCCTGCAGGGCGCGCCGCTGCCGCTGATCGGCGCGGTGCCGGTGCAGGCCATCCAGGCGCTGCCGTATGTGCTGACGGTGGTGCTGCTGGCCGGCTTCGTCGGGCGTTCGCGAGCGCCCAAGGCACTCGGTGTGCCCTACCTGAAGGAGCGTTGACATGAACCCGCCCGACGCAGCCCCCGACGAGCGCACCTGGCAGGCGATGAGCGCCGCCGCGCTGCGTGCACGCAGCCACGCGCATGCGCCGTACTCGGGCTTCGCCGTCGGCGCCGCGCTGCTCGACGAGCACGGCGAGATCCACGCCGGTTGCAACGTCGAGAACGCCGCCTATCCGCAGGGCCTGTGCGCCGAGGCGGTGGCGCTCGGCCACCTGGTCAGCAGCGGCGGCCGGCGCATCCGCGCCGCGCTGGTGCTCGGCGTGGCGAAGCAGCCGGTCACGCCCTGCGGCGGCTGCCGGCAGAAGCTGCGCGAGTTCGCCGGCGACGCCTGGGACGATCTGCCGGTCTGGTCGGCCGACGAGACCGGCATCACCGCGAAGCACACGCTGGGCGAACTGCTGCCGGCAAGCTTCGGGCCCGATCACCTGGAATCGACATGACCCGTCTTAGCATCGAGCAAGTCGACCGCTGCGCCGCGCAGCTGCTGGCCAGCGGCCGGCGACCGCGCATCGCGGTGCTGCTCGGTTCGGGCTGGAGCCCGATCGTGCAGCGCGTGGCCGACCCGCTGCGCCTGCCCTACGCCAGCCTGCCGGGCTTTCCCGCCGTCGACCTCGCCGGCCATGCCGGCGAGGTGGTGATGGGCCGGCTCGGCGAGCACGAGGTGGCCGTGCTGTGCGGCCGCCGCCACGCCTACGAAGGCGGCGACGCCGCCGCGATGAAGGGCGCGATCGCGGCGCTGGCCGCCTGCGGCGTCGAGGTGCTGGTGCAGACCAATGCCGCCGGCAGCCTGGATGCGTCGATGCGCCCCGGCGAGTTCATGATGCTGGCCGACCACATCAACCTGGTGCAGCAATCGCCGCTGCTCGGCGAGACCGGCTCGCAGCGCTTCGTCGACATGCGCCACGCCTACGACCCCTCGCTGCGCGCGCAGGCGCGCACCGCCGCCGCACGGCTGGGCATCCCGCTGCACGAAGGCATCTATGCCTGGGTGCTGGGCCCGCAGTTCGAGACGCCGGCGGAGATCCGCATGCTGCAGCGCCTGGGTGCGCAGGCGGTGGGCATGAGCACGGTGCCGGAGACCATCCTCGCGCGCCACGCCGGCCTGCGCGTGCTGGCCTTCTCGATGTTCACCAACATGGGCTGCGGACTGCAGGACGAAACGCTCAGCCACGCACACACGCTCGGCGTGGCGCAGGCCGCCGCGCCGCTGGCGGCGGACCTGCTCGAGACAGCAGTCGCCAGCCTGGAGCTCTGAATGATGCGCAGCCCGCAAGACACCGCCCGCCTCGCCCTCGCCTGCCTGGACCTGACCAGCCTGAACGACGCCGATGACGAGGCCGCCATCGTGCGCCTGGCCGAACGGGCGGCAGCGGCGCCGGGCCGCGTGGCGGCGCTGTGCGTCTGGCCGCGCTTCGTGCGCATCGCCTGCGCCCAGGCGCCGGCCGGCGTCGCGGTGGCCGCGGTGGCGAACTTCCCCGAGGGGAGTGTCGATGTCGAGCGCGCCGTGCGCGACACCGGCGAGATCGTCGCTGCCGGTGCGCAGGAGGTCGACGTGGTGATGCCCTGGCGAGCACTCGCCGCCGGCGACGAGGCCGCCAGTGCGACGCTGCTGCGCGCCGTGCGCCGCGCCTGCGACGGGCGGCTGCTCAAGGTGATCCTGGAGACCGGCGAGTTGAAGACGCCGGCGCTGATCACGCGCGCCTCGCAGATCGCGCTCGCCGAAGGCGCCGACTTCCTCAAGACCAGCACCGGCAAGATGCCGGTGGGTGCGACCCCCGAGGCCGCCACGCTGATGCTGCAGGCCATCGCCGCGGACACGGCCGCCGCGCCGCGCGTCGGCTTCAAGGCTGCCGGCGGCGTGCGCAGCGTGGCCGATGCGGCGGTCTACCTCGACCTCGTCGAGGCCATGCTCGGCGTGCAGGCGCTGACGCCGCGGCGCTGCCGCATCGGCGCCAGCGCGCTGCTGGCCGACATCGAGGCCGTGCTGGCCGGCCGCAACCGCGAGACCGGCCCGGCCGGCTACTGACTTGTATCTTCCAAGCAGACCAGCGCGATACAGTTTGAGCGCCGCTGAGGCGGTCAGACCGGTG
>NZ_CALRZC010000297.1:0-8689 GCF_943372545.1 Variovorax sp. YR752
TTGCCTCGAACGGCTACGGCGAGCATTCGCCCGGCAAGTACTCGCTGCTCGCCGCGCTGGTGGCCGAGGTGGTGATGACGATGATGTTCCTGCTCGTCATCCTCGGCAGCACCGACAAGCGCGCGCCGGCCGGCTTCGCGCCGCTGGCCATCGGCCTGTGCCTGACGCTGATCCACCTGATCAGCATCCCGGTCACCAACACCTCGGTGAACCCGGCACGCAGCACCGGCGTGGCGGTGTTCGTCGGCGACTGGGCGATCGGGCAGCTGTGGCTGTTCTGGGTCGCGCCGATCGTCGGCGCGGTGCTCGGCGCGCTGGTCTACAAGTTCATCGGCGAAGGCGACTGAGGCAGGCCCACGACCGCGCCGCCCTGGTCACAGCGGCAACGCGGTCGTGTTCTTGACGCGGTCGAGCACGAAACTCGTCTTGCAGTCCTCGACGCTCGGGTGGCGCAGCAGCGTGTCCATCACGAAGCGCGAGTAGTGCGCCATGTCCTCGACGACCACGCGCAGCAGGTAGTCCATCTCGCCGGTCAGCGCGGCGCACTCCACCACTTCCGGCCAGGTCTGCACCGAAGCCCGGAACAGGTCCATCGGGTTGCGCTTGTGCACCTCGGCGTGTTTCTCCAGGCGCACGTTCAGGTAGGCCGTGAGGCCGAGGCCGACACGCTCCGGCGCCACCAGAGCCACGTAGCTGGCGATCACGCCGGCTTCCTCCAGCCGTTTGACGCGCCGCAGCGTGGCCGAGGGCGACAGGCTGACCTGCGCGGCGAGCACGTCGTAGGTGATGCGGCCATCGGCCTGCAGCGCGCGAAGAATGCGCCGATCGATCGCATCGAGCGGGATCGCAGTTTCCATTCGGTGAATTTTGCAGCTTTCCTGCGCTAGACGCCAGACTGACGCCAGAACTTGCAGAATTCCTGCGCACGCCCGCTTCTACAGTGCGATCCAGCGTTGAGACAGATCAAACGCACGACCCCACAGCAGGAGCGCCGCATGCAATTCACCCCCTGGGACAATCCGATGGGCACCGATGGCTTCGAGTTCATCGAGTACGCGGCGCCGGACCCGGCTGCACTGGGCCAGCTGTTCGAGACGCTGGGCTTCCGTGCCATCGCGAAGCACCGCACGAAGAACGTGCTGCTGTACCGCCAGGGCGAGGTGAACTTCGTCGTCAACGCCGAGCCGGACTCGTTCGCGCAGCGCTTTGCCCGCCTGCACGGCCCCTGCGTCTGCGCGATGGGCTTTCGCGTGAAGGACGCGCGCCAGGCCTATGAGCGCGCGCTGGGCCTCGGCGCCTGGGGCTTCGACAACAGGACCGGGCCGATGGAACTGAACATCCCGGCGATCAAGGGCATCGGCGACAGCCTGATCTACTTCGTCGATCGCTGGCACGGCAAGGACGGCGCGGCGCCCGGCGCGATCGGCAACATCAGCATCTGGGACGTCGACTTCGTGCCGCTGGCCGGCGCCGAGGCCTCGGTGGCCGGCCACGGCCTGACCTACATCGACCACCTGACGCACAACGTTCACCGCGGCCGCATGAAGGAATGGGCCGAGTTCTACGAGCGCCTGTTCAACTTCAAGGAAGTACGCTACTTCGACATCGAGGGCAAGCTGACGGGCCTGAAGAGCAAGGCCATGACCAGCCCCTGCGGCAAGATCCGCATCCCGATCAACGAGAGCAGCGACGACAAGAGCCAGATCGCCGAGTACCTCGACCTGTACCACGGCGAGGGCATCCAGCACATCGCGCTGGGCACGAACGACATCTACGCCACCGTCGACGGCATGAAGAAGGCCGGCGTCGCCTTCCAGGACACCATAGCGACCTACTACGACCTGGTCGACAAGCGCCTGCCCAACCACGGCGAGAAGCTGGCCGAGCTCAAGCGCCTGCGCATCCTGATCGACGGCGCCACGCACCAGGGCGCACCGAACGAACTGCTGCTGCAGATCTTCACGCAGACGGTGATCGGGCCGATCTTCTTCGAGCTTATCCAGCGCAAGGGCGACGAGGGCTTCGGCGAAGGCAACTTCCGCGCGCTGTTCGAGAGCATCGAGCTCGACCAGGTGCGCCGCGGCGTGCTGCAGGACAAGACCACGGCCTGAGGAGACTCGCCATGAATGCGCAGCCGGACTTCCACTCGGGCATCAACCAGGGCGTTGCGCCGGTCACCTATGGCCAGGGCGATCGCCCGCCGCGTGGCGACTACGCGCAGGCCAAGGCCGACTACACGTGTGACCAGCAGTGGGAGCGCTACACGGCCGCGGACCACGAACTCTATCGCCGCTTGTACGAGCGCCAGGCGGCACAGTTGCCGGGCCTCGCCTGCGAGGAGTTCATCGCGGCGGTGAAGCACCTGGGTGCGCCGGACCGCATTCCGCGCTTCGATGCGCTGAGCGAGACGCTGCACCGCGCCACCGGCTGGGAAGTCGTCGCGGTGCCCGGGCTGATTCCCGAGGAAGCGTTCTTCGCGCTGCTCGCCGCACGCCGCTTCCCGGTGACCGGCTGGATCCGCACGCCGGAGGAGTTCGACTACGTGGTCGAACCCGACGTCTTCCACGACCTGTTCGGCCATGTGCCGCTGCTGTTCAACCCGATGTTCGCCGACTACATGCAGGCCTACGGCGCCGGCGGCCTGAAGGCGAGCCGGCTCGAGGCCTGCGAGTACCTCGCGCGGCTGTACTGGTACACGGTGGAGTTCGGCCTGATAACCACGCCGGCCGGCTTGCGCGCCTACGGTGCCGGCATCCTCTCCTCGGCCGGCGAGCTGCGCCACAGCGTCACCAGCCCGACGCCACGGCGCCTGCCCTTCGACCTCGAGCGCATCATGCGCACGCGCTACAGGATCGACGACTACCAGGCCAGCTACTTCGTCATCGACAGCTTCGCGCAGCTGTTCGAAGCCACCGCACCGGACTTCGCGCCGATCTACCGCCGCGTCGCCGGTGCGCCCGAGTTCGAAGCCGATTCCACGGGCGACACACGCGCCCAGACGGCGTCGAACACCGCCGGCTGATCGGCCAGGTGCACGTGCGCGCTGCCGGCCACGTGTCGGTTGTCGGCGCCGGGCAAGGTGGCCGTCGACGGCGGGAAGACGATGTTGTCGCAGTGGCTGTAGAAGCAGGTGAAGTTCGCGTAGGGTGAAGCGCCCGCGCGTGCAGTCTCTGCGGCCTGCAGTTCGTCGAGCCAGTCGTTGGGGCGGCGCATCTGCAGGCCGTTCGGTGTGACACCGAAGCGCGCCAACCAGGTGCCATGGTGGGGCGAGCCGATCGTCACGACATGCTCGACGGCGTCGCGCTCCGTGCTGCGTGACAGCCATGCACGCACCGCCAGGCCGCCCATGCTGTGCGCGACGATCAACGGCGCGCGCCCAGTGGCTTCACGCACGCGGCGCACCGCCTCGTCGACGATGGGCACATAGTCGTCGATGCGGCCGAACACCGGCTCCAGGTTCACCGCGACGAAAGGAATGCCGGCCGCACGCAGCCGCGCCAGCCAGGGATTCCAGAACCCGCGATTGCAGACGAAGCCGTGCACGAAGACGACGCCGAGGCGGCCACGATGACTCGCGCCGAGATGGTCAGGCTCGGCGTGCGAGCGGAACGGCTGGCGCCAGCAGAACACGCGCGGCGCAGAGACGACTTCGCCCCACCAGGCGCGCAGCAACTGCGCGGCGGTGGCACGCGGCGCCGGGTCGTCGCCACGCACCCGCGACAGCATGGCGAACTCCAGTGCGAGAAAGAGCGCGTAGCCGAACAGCAGCAGCAGCGCGCCGCCGCAGGCCCAACCCCATTCGCCCTGGCGGCCAAACCACCACGCCCACAGCGCGGCCAGCGCGATCAGGGAGAGGGTGGTGGCCTGCTGGAGCCGTGCGAGCATGCGGCGATGCTATCGCCTCAGGCGAGCACGACGTCGCGGCCGCTCAGGCGCTTGGCCAGACGAGTCGCCAGTCGATTGACGATGCCGTAGATCGACAGCTGTGGATTGGCGCCGATGCTGGTCGGGAAGATCGAGCCGTCGTGCACCGACAGGTTGGCGATCTGCCAGTGCGTGCCGTCCGGTCGCACGACACCTCGCCGTTCTTCTCCAGCCATGCCGCAGCCGCCCATCACGTGCGCGCTGACGACGCGCGTCAGCAGCGGCTTCATCGGCAGGGCCGCGATGGCCTCGCGCGCCTGCTTCCAGGAGGTGTAGGGCTGCGCCATCTCGTGAACCGGCAGCACAGAGGCGGCGCCGGAGGCGAACTGGATCTCGGCCATGCTGAGGAAGGCACGGCGCGCACCGTCCATCACGAAGTCGTTGAGCGGGTAGTCGAGCACCGGCGAGCCATCCGAGCGCAGCGTCACGCGACCGCCCGGCGACTGCTCGTGAAAGCCGTCGCGCATCAGCGCCAGCAGCGCATGCGTCTTCGGGAACTGCGACAGCAGGTCGGCCTGCTGCTGGCCGTAGCCCGGCAAGGTGGAGGCGAAGATCACCGGATGGATGGGCGGCGCCTCGAGCTTGTAGCCGATCGCACCGTCGATCGGCTGGGTCTCGAGGAAGTGGTCGGTGTAGATCGTCTGCGGTGCGCCGTTCCAGCCCGCGATCTCGCGATCGAACAGCGCCGCGGAAATTACCACCGGATGGAGGAAGGTGCGCCGCCCGAGCAGTGCGCTGGGGTCGGGAACGTCGGAGCGCAGCAGCAGCGCCGGCGAGTTGATCGCGCCGCCAGCGACCACGTAGTGCCTGGCCGTGATGTGCACGGAGGCCTCGGACGCAATGCGCCCGTCGAGCTGTACCGGCACGCAATGCAGCGCCTCGATCCGGTCTCCCTTGAGTAAGAGCCGCTCGGCGCGTGTCTGCACCAGCAGTGTCGCGCCACGCTCCAGCGCGGCGGGTAACGTGGTCACCAGCATCGACTGCTTGGCATTGGTCGGGCAGCCCATGCCGCAGGAGCCGAGGTTCCAGCAGCCCTTGACGTTGCGCTGGATCATCGGCGCGGTGATGCCCAGCGCGGTGGCGCCGCGGCGCAGCAACTCGTTGTTGTCGTTCGGGGCCGTCAGCCAGGGACCGACGTTCAGGCGACGCTCGGCCTGCACGAACCAGGGCGCGAGCGCGTCGGCGCCGTAGTCGGCGAGCCCGAACTGCTCACCCCAGTGATCGAGTGTCGGTGTGGGCGTGCGAAACGAGCTGGTCCAGTTGACCGTGGTCGAGCCGCCGACGCAGCGCCCCTGCAGGATGTTGATGCCCTTGTCGGCCGTCTTGCGCGCCGCGCTCTCCTGGTAGAGCGTCGGGTAGGCCTCACTTTCGCGCTGGTGGAAGTCGGTGCTGCTGCGCAGCGGCCCTTCCTCGACGATCACGACCTTGAGCCCGGCCTGGCTGAGCAGTTCGGCCGTGATGCCTGCACCGGCGCCACTGCCGACGATGGCCACGTCGCACTCGATGCGTTCGGGCAATGCGCCGTGGGAACCGCCGAGCACGCGCCAGCCTCGCGCAAGACCTTCGCGGATGGGGTCGGGCAGACGACTCATGATGGTTTCGCGTTCAGAGATCCGACGGGCCAGGGTAGCCAAGGTGTGACCAGGCCGACGGGTCGGAGAAGTAGGCAGCGTTGGTCAGGTCGCGCAGTGCGTGGTAGGCCTGCTGCTTCAACGCCAGCGAAGAGACCCGCATGCCCTGCAGCGCGGCCTGGACTTGCGCCACGCTGGCCTCGGGCCAACCGGACGACAGACCTGCCAGGGCGAGGCGCCCCGGCGGCGCCGACAGCAGCGCCAGCAGTTGCGACAGCTCCGCCCGCACCGGCGCCGGGAACGCGGCGATCGCGGCTTCGAGCCTCGACAGATGGGCATCGAGCGCTGCACCACGCGCCGAAGTGCCCGGTGGGAGCACCCCGTCCAGCACGCCGAGCGCAACGGAGCGCATCACCTCGCGCGGGCCGTCGCGCAGGCGTCCGTCCGTGAGTGCGGGACGCAACAGCACCACGGATCCGCCGGCGATGGTGAGCAGCGCCGTGGCGCCGAGTCCGAGTTTCAGAAGTGTGCGTCGCTGCATCGTCGCGTGAGTGCCGGCATGCCAGCGGCCGGCGCGGTGGAGTCTTGCACCATTCGCCCGGCGCGGCCTAGAGCGGATCGACTAACGCAGGGTCTCGGAAACCCGCGCACCGCCTATACAGTGAGGGTGCGAACCTCCGCACCGCATGCCTGCCAGCGCGCAATCCATCCTGTCCCAGCTCGACATCGTCGAGCGCGAACGAACGCTGCGAGCGGGCGACCTGTTGCTGCGCGCATCGGTCCAAGCCGTGAAGGCCTACCAGCAACGCCGCTTCTCGTTGACGTACAGCGATCTGCTGGGGAGCGCGCGCTATGCCGGCGCGGCGCGCTTCTTTCTCGACGAGCTTTATGGACCGCGCGACTTTTCCGAGCGCGATGCCCAGTTCGCGCGTGTGGTGCCCGCGCTGGTGAGGCTGTTTCCGCACGAGATCGTCGAGACCGTGGACACCCTGGCTCGACTGCATGCGCTGTCGGAAACACTGGACACGGGAATGGGCCGGCAGTTGCTCGGGGTCCAGCCTGATCGGGCGAACTATGTGCGTGCCTGGCAGGCGGTCGGCGACCGGAGCGATCGCGAAGCGCAGATCGCGCTCACCCTGTCGGTCGGTCGCGATCTGGACCGGCTCACGCGCAAGCCGCTGTTGCGCACGACGCTGCACCTGATGCGCGGCCCGGCTCGCGCCGCGGGTTTGCCGGCGCTTCAGCAGTTCCTCGAGTTGGGCTTTGACACCTTCAAGGCCATGGGCGGCGCTGACGAGTTCATTGCAATCGTGGGTGAGCGGGAGCGCTCGCTGGCGCGCACGTTGTTCGAGTTTCCGTTGGATCCGACGTCAGACTCGCTGACCAGTCCGCTGCTTCTAGGACAACTACCATAGCGGCCGCATGGCTCGGCCGCGAGCATGCCGGACGCGCACTCAACCCGAGAGGATCCTTTGGCCACCATCGCTGACCGCCCCTGGCTTGCGAGCTATCCGCCGGGCGTTCCTGCCCAGATCGATGCGTCGAGCTACAACTCGCTCACGCAGTTGTTGGAGGAAGCCTTCCGTGCTCATGCACGCTCGTGTGCGGCGGTATGCATGGACAGCGAGCTCAGCTTTGCTCAGCTCGACGAGCTGTCGGCCTCGCTCGGCGCCTGGCTGCAGAACCGGGGGCTCAGGCGCGGCGCACGCGTCGCGTTGATGATGCCCAACATACTGCAGTATCCCGTGGCGATTGCTGCCGTCCTTCGGGCAGGCATGGTGGTTGTCAATGTGAACCCGCTGTACACGGCGCGGGAGCTCGAGCACCAACTCAAGGACTCCGGCGCCGAGGCGATCGTGGTGCTGGAGAACTTTGCCGGCACGCTGGCCGAGGTCATCGAGCGCACGGACGTGAAGCACGTGGTACTGGCGGCAATGGGCGATCTGCTCGGGTTCTGGAAAGGCCAGTTGGTGAACCTGGTCGTGCGGCACGTGCGCAAGATGGTCCCCGAGTTCGGGCTGCCCCTGGGTGGCGGGCGCTCCGTCACCCGCTTCAACATGGCCATCGCCGAGGGTACGCGCATGAACCTGCGGCGCGTCGAGATCGGGCCCGACGACGTGGCGTTCCTGCAATACACAGGCGGTACGACCGGGGTTTCCAAGGGTGCCACTTTGCTGCACCGAAACGTCGTGGCCAACGTGCTGCAGTCGGAGGCGTGGTTCCGGCCCAAGCTCGACAGCTTGCCGGCGGATCGGCAGTTGACAGTGGTTTGTGCATTGCCGCTTTATCACATCTTTGCGTTGACGGCGTGCTTCATGCTGGGCGCGCGCCTCGGGATGAAGTGTCTGCTGATTCCGAACCCGCGCGACATCCCCGGGTTCGTGCAGACGCTTGCGCGTCATCGCGTCAGCATGTTCCCCGCGGTGAACACCCTGTTCAACGCGTTGGCGAACGATCCCGATTTCGCTCGGCTGGACTTTTCGAACCTGGTGATCTCCAACGGCGGCGGCATGGCGGTGCAGCGCGCCACGGCGGAGAAATGGCGGCACATCACTGGTTGCCCGATCGTGGAGGGCTACGGCTTGTCAGAGACTTCGCCGGTGGTGACCATCAACCGTTTCGATCTCGCCGAGTTCAGCGGCAGCATTGGGCTGCCAGTGCCTTCGACGCTGGTGGCGATCCGCGACGACGACGGCCGCGATGTCGGGCTGGGCCAGCCGGGGGAAATCTGCATCAAGGGCCCGCAGGTGATGGCGGGCTACTGGAACCGGCCCGACGAGACCGTCAAGGTCATGACCGACGATGGCTTCTTCCGCTCCGGGGATGTCGGCGTGATGGATGCCGACGGTTCAATCCGGATCGTTGATCGAAAGAAGGACATGATCCTGGTCTCCGGCTTCAACGTCTATCCAAACGAGATCGAGCAAGTGGTGAGCCTGCACCCGGGTGTGCTGGAATGTGCGGCGGTGGGCGTTCCGGACGAGCGCTCGGGAGAGGCGGTGAAGCTGTTCGTGGTGCGGCGCGACGCTTCGTTGACAGAGGGAGATCTGGCCGACTTCTGCAAGGAGAACTTCACCGCCTACAAGCGGCCGAAGCATGTCGAGTTTCGCGACGAACTACCCAAATCCAACGTTGGGAAGATATTGCGTAGAGAATTGCGAGGCTGAAGGGCTCGCGTTCTAGCAGTCGGAAAC
>NZ_CALRZC010000298.1:0-8676 GCF_943372545.1 Variovorax sp. YR752
TGCACGGCGCGGTGCAGGTGCGGCAGCACCTCGGCCGGAGCCTGGTGCAGCGTGCCGCGCACGCAGCCGGCCCAAGCCTCGCACTCCGCCTCGAGGCCTCCATCGCCGAGCGCGGCGGCAGCCTCGCCGGCACGGCGGATCAGTTCGAGCGAGCCGCCGACCTCGGCGCCGTAGTACATCGCCACGCCGCGTGCCAGGGTCAGCTCGGCATCGGCATGCCGGTCGGCCGCGGCCCGCGCGGCGGCGTCGGCGGCCAGCAGTGCCTCGGGCACGTCGGCGCTGCGCCAGTGCCGCGCCAGCAGGATCACGCGCTGCGCCAGCAGGCGTGCCCGGTCGGCGTCGACCCGGGCCTCGGCGATCGCCCGTTGATTGCGTTGCAGGAGGCGCGGCATGGTGGAGCGGCGTGCATCGGCAGCGCGGCGCTCAGGCGCGCGACACCCGCGCCCGGCGCACCCAGTGGGCCAGCACACGCACCAGCCGGTCGGGATCGATCGGCTTGGCGAGGAAGTCGTTCATGCCGTGGCGCAGCGCGCTGTCGCGCTGCGAGCTCAGCGCATCGGCGGTCAGCGCGATCACCGGCAGCATCGTCGCGCCGTGGGTGCGCCGGATCGCGATGGTGGCATCGATACCGTCGAGCACCGGCATCTGCAAGTCCATCAGCACGGCGTCGAAGGGTTCGTCGCGGGCGGCAGCATCGGCCACCGCCTGCACGGCCAGCTCGCCGTTGACGACGCTGACCACCTTGGCTCCCCAGTGGGCCAGCGTCGCCTCGGCCACCAGCGTATTGACCGGATGGTCCTCGACCAGCAGCACGCGCGCGTCCTTCAGCGCATCGACCGGCGCGAAGCGCGGCGCCGGGGCGCTCGCCTGCTCGGCGGCACGGCGCAGCGGCAGGTCGGCCCAGAAGCGGCTGCCCTCGCCCGGCGCGCTGAGCATGCCGACGCCGCCGCCCATCAGCACCGCCAGCTGGCGGCAGATGCTCAGGCCCAGGCCGGTGCCGCCGTAGCGGCGCGTGGTCGAGGTGTCAGCCTGCGAAAAGGGGTGGAACAGCCGCGGCTGCACCGCGTGGGCGATGCCCGGCCCGCTGTCGCGCACCTCGATGCGGGTGCGGCCGTCGGCCAGGCGCGTGGCACGCAGTTCGATCGAGCCGCGGTCGGTGAACTTCAGCGCGTTGCCCAGCAGGTTGGCGGGAATCTGGCGCAGCCGCACCGGATCGCCGTTGACCCAGCGCGGCACGCCATCGTCCAGCACGAAGCGCAGTTCCAGCCCCTTGGCAGCGGCCAGCTCGGCATAGGCATCGCGCATCTGGCGCAGCATCTGGTGCAGGTCGAAGTCGACCTGCTCGAGCGTGAGCCGGCCGGCCTCGATCTTCGACAGGTCGAGGATGTCCGAGATCAGCCCGGCCAGCGCCTGCGCGCTGTCGTCGATGTGCTCTAGGTACTCGCGCAGCCGTGCCGGCGGCAGCGACGGATCCTGGGCCAGGCGCACCAGCCCGAGCAGGCCGTTGAGCGGCGTGCGGATCTCGTGGCTGGTGTTGGCGAGGAACTCGCTCTTCGCGCGGCTGGCCGACTCGGCCTGGTCGCGCGCGTCGGCCAGCGCGGCGGCGACGCGGCGCCGCTCGGTGATGTCGTCGACGATCCAGATCGTGCCGCCGCTGCCCGGGTGCTGCGGATCGATCGAGCGCGCGCGCAGGTTGGCCCAGAACACCGAGCCGTCGCGCCGGGCCATCTCGAACTCGCCCTCGAAGGCGCGCCCCTGCTGCAGCAGCGGAGCGGCGCTGAGGCCGATCTCGTCGTAGGCGGCATCGCTCGGCCAGACGCAGCGGCCGGGCTGGCCGACCAGTTCGCCCGGCTGCCAGCCGAACAACTCCTCGAAGCGCGGATTGGCGTGCTGGAACTGCCGGTTGCGCGTGAAGGCGATGCCGACGAACGCGGTGTCGAGGATGGCGTCGAGCGGCGCAGCGGTGGTGGCGAGCATGGTTGTTGCGAGGCGATCGGCCATTACAACGCGCGTCCGGCGCCGCCGGCGACCGCGCCTCGCTCGCAGTGCGCGGGAGCGTGAGCTATTGCCCGCCCGATACAGCCCCTCACAGGGCTGCGCTAGCATGCGCGCCTGCCCCGAGCCCACCCACCGACCATGACCGACAGCCTGCAAGCCACCGTGCGCACCCGCGCGAATGTCTATTTCGACGGCAAGTGCGTCTCGCACAGCCTGGAACTGGCCGATGGCAGCAAGAAGAGCGTCGGCGTGATCCTGCCCTCGACGCTGAACTTCAACACCGGCGCGCCCGAGCGCATGGAACTGGTCGACGGCGAATGCCGCGTCAAGCTGCCCGGCGCCGCCGACTGGGCGACCTACCGCGGCGGCCAGAGCTTCGACGTGCCCGGCAACTCGGCCTTCGACATCGAGGTGACGCAGACGCTGCACTACGTCTGCCACTTCCTCTGACATCGCCGCCGGAGCCGGCCACGCCCCCTGGCTGGCAAGGGGCAGGAGTTTCGCGGCAGCATCCCGCGCCATGCACCGCCTGATCGCCTTCCTGCTCGCCGCGCTGACCTGGGTCGCCGCCCAGGCCCAGGCCCCCACGCTGAAGACCGTGCCGGTGGCCACCGGCCTGGACCGCCCCTGGGCCCTGGCCTTCCTGCCCGACGGCCGCATGCTCGTCACCGAGAAGCCCGGCCAGATGCGCGTCATCGCGGCCGACGGCCGCGTCGGCCCCGCACTGGGCGGCCTGCCGCCGGTGGACGCCACCGGCCAGTGCGGGCTGCTCGACGTCGCGGTCGACCCCGGGTTCGCCCGCAACGGGCTGGTCTACTGGACCTTTGCCGAACCGGGCGACGGCGGCAATTCGACCGCGGTGGCGCGCGGCCGGCTCGACGGCGACCGGCTGCTCGAGGTGCGCACGATCTTCAGCCAGAAGCCCAAGGTGGCCAGCCGGCTGCACTGCGGCTCGCGCATCGTCTTCGGCCGCGACGGCACGCTGTGGGTGGGCCTGGGCGACCGCTATTCGCGCAAGGACGACGCGCAGAACCCGGCCAACCACATCGGCAAGGTGGTCCGCATCGACCGCGACGGCCGCGCGCCGGCCGACAACCCGAAGTTCGCCGCCGCCGAGGTGTGGAGCCTCGGCCACCGCAACATCCAGGGCGCAGCGGCGCATCCGGCGACCGGGGTGCTGTGGACGGTCGAGCATGGCCCGCAGGGCGGCGACGAGGTCAATGCGCCCCGGCGTGGCGCGAACCACGGCTGGCCGCTGGTCACGCGCGGGCGCAACTACGTGACCGGCACGCGCATTGGCGAAGACGGCCCCAAGCCCGGCTTCGAGGAGCCGCTGAAGGTGTGGGTGCCCTCGATCGCGCCCAGCGGCATGGCCTTCCTGAGCAGCGACCGCTACCCCGGCTGGCAGGGCAGCCTGTTCGTCGGCGCGCTGAAGGCGCAGTTGCTGGTGCGCCTGACGCTGGACGGCGGCAAGGTGGTCGCCGAAGAGCGCCTGCTGCAGGACCTCGGCGAACGCATCCGCGACGTGCGCCAGGGGCCGGACGGCTGGCTGTATCTGGTGACCGACGGCCGCAACGGCCAGGTGCTGCGGCTGGAACGCTGAGGCGAGCGGGCGGGCCTCAGTCGCCCCCGCCGCCGCAGCCGCCGCCTCCCCCGTCGCTGCCGCAGCCGCTGCCATCGCTGCCGCTCGAGGAGCCACAGGACGATCCGCAGCCGAAGCCGCCGGCGCAGTGGGTGTCGCCCCGGTCGGCGCCGAGCAGCCGGCAGTCGGGCACGTAGCGGTAGCCGCCGGGAATGGCCAGTGCGGCATCGAGCGCGAACAGCACCGGCAGCCGCTGCGGCTGCCTGGGGTCAATGCCCTCGTCTCGGCAGCTCCACACCCAGGCGCGGCGCAGGCCCTGGAAGTTCCTGTCGGCGCGGTCCGGCTGTTCGGCCAACGCTTCGGCGGGCGTGTGGTGCAGCATGCGGCCGAAGGTCTTGCGGCAGAAGACGTCGTAGGCGCGGGTGTGCAGGATGAACTCGTGCCACATCGCGTCGACCACCTTGGATGGCATCGCCACGAAGCGGCCCTGCGCCATCGCGCTGGCGAGGAAGAACTGGCGCAACCCGCGCTCCACCTCGATCGCCTGCACCGGCGTGATCTGCGGGTAGGTGGCGCGGAGCTTGTCGCGCAGGTAGGGTGGGAACGGGTGGGCCTTCACCAGCCGGCGCGCCGTCAAGGCCCGCCAGACCCGGTACAGCGCGAAACTCGACATCCCCACCACGAGCAGCGTGAACACGCCGCCGACATTCCAGCTCATCGTCATCTCCCTTCTTCTTGTTGTCGTCTTCTTCTTGTTGAACAAGACTGTGAAAGGCGCCGATGACACTTTCTTGACGATGTCGTCAGACCACCACGGGCTCCGGTTCCAGCCGGATGCCGAAGCGCCCGTAGACACTCTCCTGGATGGCGCGCGCCAGCGTCATCACCTCCGAGCCGATGGCGCCGCCGCGGTTGACGATCACCAGCGCCTGCCGCTCGTAGACCGCGGCCTGGCCGACCGACTTGCCCTTCCAGCCGCAGGCATCGATCATCCAGCCGGCAGCCAGCTTCACCGTGCCGTCGGGCATCGGGTAGTGAACGATCTCCGGGTCGCGGCCGATGATGTCGCGGCACTGCTCGGGTGTGACCACCGGGTTCTTGAAGAAGCTGCCGGCATTGCCGATCAGCGCCGGGTCGGGCAGCTTGGCGCGGCGGATCGCGCAGACCCAGTCGAACAACTGGCGCGGCGACGGATTCGAGACACCGCTCTCGCGCATGCGCCGCTCGATGTCGAGGTAGCCGAGCACCGGCTGCCAGGGCCGCGGCAGGCGCAGGCGCACGCGGGTGATCAGCGTGCGGCCGGCCAGCGAGTGCTTGAAGACGCTGTCGCGGTAGGCGAAGGCGCAGATCTCGGCGCCGAGGGTGACGCTGCGTCCGGTCACCAGGTCAACGGCATCGAGCGACTCGAAGCGGTCCTTCAGCTCCAGCCCGTACGCGCCGATGTTCTGCACCGGAGCCGCGCCCACGGTGCCGGGGATCAGCGCCAGGTTCTCCAGCCCGGGACAGCCCTGGTCCAGCGTCCAGGCGACCAGGTCGTGCCAGCTCTCGCCGGCGCCGCATTCGACGATCCAGGCATCGGCGCGCTCTTCGACCAGCCGCATGCCGCGCACCTCGACCTTGAGCACGACCTGCGGCATGTCGTGCGTCAGGATGATGTTGCTGCCGCCGCCGAGGATGAACTTGGGCGCCAGGCCCAGTTCCGGGTGGTCGACCACGCGGCGCACGTCGGCATCACCCTTGATCCGCACCAATGTCTGTGCGACGGCGGGCAATCCGAACGTATTGAACGGCTTCAGACTGACGCCCGACTCGATTTGCATGCGAGAATTTTCCACTATGCCGAGCTTTGACACCGTCATCGAGCCGAATCTCGTCGAGGTTCGCAACGCCGTCGACCAGACCGCCAAGGAAATCGGCACGCGCTTCGACTTCAAGGGGTCGTCGGCCGCGGTCGAACTGGCCGACAAGCAGATCACCGTCTACGCCGACAGCGATTTCCAGATCGCCCAGGTCAAGGACATCCTGGTCGCCAAGCTGTCCAAGCGCAGCGTCGACGCGCGCTTCATTGACAGCAGCGCCAAGATCGAGAAGATCGGCGGCGACAAGGTCAAGCAGGTGCTGACGGTCAAGAGCGGTGTCGACACCGACAGCGCGAAGAAGATCCAGGCCGCCATCAAGCAGAGCAAGATGAAGGTGCAGGCGGCGATCCAGGGCGACACGGTGCGCGTCACCGGCGCCAAGCGCGACGAGTTGCAGCTCGCCATGCAGCTGATCCGCAAGACCGTGCCCGACGCACCGGTCTCGTTCAACAACTTCCGGGACTGAGCATGAAGCTGGCAGCGCTGGGCGCTTTGGTGATGTTCCCGGCGCTGGCGCTGGCGCAGAGTGTGTCGATGAGCGGCAGCCTGGGCGACAAGGCGCTGCTGGTGATCGACGGCGCGCCGCGCACGGTGGCCGCCGGCAGCACCGTCGGCGGCGTCAAGGTGATCCGCGTCGGCTCGGGCGAGACGGTGGTTGAGGTCGGCGGCAAGCGCCAGACGCTGATGCTCGGCGGCGCGCAGGTCAACCTCGGCGGCCAGGCCAGCGCCGGCGGGGCCACGCAGATCGTGCTGTCCGCCGGGCCGGGCGGGCACTTCGTCACCGGCGGCACGATCAATGGCCGCTCGGTGCGCTTCCTGGTCGACACCGGCGCCACCAACGTGGCACTGAGCGAAGCCCTGGCGCGCAGCATCGGCCTGGACTTCAGCAAGGGCCAGCGCGGCCTCACCAACACCGCCAACGGCCAGGTGATCTCGCACCGCGTCTCGCTGCGTGAAGTGCGCGTCGGCGAGGTGACGGTCTACAACGTCGACGCGACCGTGGTGCCGGCCGGGATGGAGATGGTGCTGCTGGGCAACAGCTTCCTGTCGCGCTTCCAGATGAAGCGCGACGCCGACGTGCTGGTGCTCGACAAGCGCTACTGATCGGCGCTCGGCGGCCGCGCCAGCGCGTAGGCGATCACCGCCACCACCCCCAGCGCGGCCAGGCCGAGCAGCAGCTCGCGGTAGCCCGGCAGCGCCAGCAGCAGCCAGGCGGTCAGCAGCGGCGCGGCGGCACGCGACAGCAGCGCGATCGCGCTCATCGCCCCGCTGATGCGGCCGACATGCTCGCGGCCGAAGTACTCCGGCACGAGATTGCCGCGCACGATGGTGACCAGCCCGTTGGCCAGGCCGAACAGGAGCGCGAACAACAGCAGCGCGAACACGCTGTCGGCCAGCGCGAAGATCGCCAGCGACAACGGCAGGCCGGCCAGCACGATCAGGCCGAGCGTGCGGATCGACACCCAGCGCCCGAAGGCGAGGAAGGCGAAGCGCCCGGCCACCTGCGCCGGGCCGAACCACACCACCACCGCCAGCGCGCTGGCCTCGCTCAGGCCCTTGGCGGCGAAGGCCGGCATGATGTGCGCCCACAGCGCGGCGGCGGCGAAGGAGTACAGCGTGAAGGTGGCCGTCAGCAGCCAGAAGGAGCGCTCGCGCAGCGCCTCGTGCAAGGTGGCGTCGTCGGCGCTGTCGTGCGGCCGAGGCGGCGCATCCTGCGTCGGCGTGCCCTTCAGCGCCCAGGCGTGCAGCGGCGCGATCGCGAGCAGCAGCACGGCGCCGATCACCGCCAGCGCGCCGCGCCACTCCAGCGCGCGGATCAGCCAGGCCACCGCCGGGAAGGACAGCGTGCTGGCGAAGCCGCCGACCAGCGTCAGCGTGGTGATGCCCTCGCGGTACTGCAGCGGGAAACGCTTGGTCAGCACGTTGAAGGCCGGCTCGTAGAGCGTCATCGCCATCGCCGCACCAAGCAGCAGCCAGGCGGCATACAGCCAGCCCAGGCTGTCGGCACGCGACCAGACCAGGAAGCCGAGGCCGGCCAGCGCCGCGCCCAGCGTCATCACCGCGCGGCCACGGCCGTGGTCGATGGCTGCGCCGGCGGCATAGGTGGTGGCCCCCCACACCGCCAGGCCGGCGGTGAACGCGCCCATCATCTGCGGCTTGCTCCAGCCCAGCGCGCGCTGCATCGGCAGAACGAAGGACGAGAAGCCGTAGTACAGCGCCGCCCAGCAGATCAGCTGGCCCGTGGCGAGCGCCGCCACGGTGGCGCGATAGCTCGGCGGGTTCACCGCCGCACCGCGCCGCCGCGGCGGCGGTCGGCCTGCACGCCGGCGGCCAGGCGCCCACCCAGCGCTTCAGCTTGCGCCGTGAGCCGCTGCAGCGCCTCGTCGAGCGCCGTCAGCAGCGGCTCGTCGAGCGCGGCCAGCACCGCGCGGTTGATCGCCGCGACCTGGGGAAACATCTCGTCGTAGAGCGCCTGCCCGCGCGCCGTGACCTGGACCACCGCGCGGCGCGCATCGCCCGGCCGCGCCACACGCTGCACCAGTGCCTTGGCCGCCAGCGAGCCGATGGCGCGCGAGGTGCGCGCGCGATCGAGGTGAGCCCGTTCGGCCAGCTCCGACGGCGAGGTCGCGCCCTGGGCCGCCAGCAAGGCGAGCAGCCGCCACTCGCGCCGGGTGATGCCGTAGCGGCCTTCGCACAGCCGCACCACCGGCGCGCCGCTGAGCGCGTGCAGCCGCGCCAGCCGGTAGTTCAGCAGGTCGTCCAGGCCCTGCGGATCTCTGAGGGTCATTGCCGAGATGGATTGATTAGCGCAATCCATTGTGCGGCACCTAGCATGGCCGCCAGACACGCCCATGAACGTCCTCTTCATCATGGCCGACCAGCTGCGCTGGGACCATCTGTCCTGCGCCGGCCACCCCTTCCTGGCCACGCCCAGCCTCGACGCGCTGGCGCGGCGCGGTGTGCGCTTCGCCAACGCCTTCGTCAACAGCGGCGTGTGCGGCCCGAGCCGCATGAGCTTCTACACCGGCCGCTATCCGATCAGCCACGGCGCGACCTGGAACCGCGTGCCGCTGTCGGTGGGCGAAGTCACGCTGGGCGAGTACCTGCGCGATGCCGGCCGCACGCTGGCGCTGGCCGGCAAGACCCATGTGATGCCCGACCACGCCGGCCTGTCGCGCCTGGCGCTCGACGGCGGCAGCGAGCTCTCGACCTTCCTCGAGCGCGGCGGCTTCATCG
>NZ_CALRZC010000299.1:0-8628 GCF_943372545.1 Variovorax sp. YR752
ACCGCTGATCGCACCCAAGCAGCTGTTCTCCGAAGACGCCGTGATGTACCAGGTGGTCGACGTGCACGAGCATGTGCTGCTGCGCTCGGCCGAGGCGCCCAACGACGCCTTCGACGTGCCCCTGGCCGCCGGCTTTGCCAACAACCAGACCTGGCGCATCTACACCGTGCGGCACCCGACGCTGGGCCTGTACTTCCAGGTGGCCGACCCGCTCGACGAGCGCCGCCGCGCGCTGAACCGCACGCTGTTCGGCCTGATCATCCCGCTCGGTGCGGTGCTGCCGCTGCTGGCGCTGGTGCTGCGGCGCGTGGCGCGCACCGAGCTGCGCGTGCTGCAACAGCTCGCCGGCGAGATCGAGAAGCGCAGCGGCGCCGACCTGCGCCCGATCACCCTGCCCGGCCTGCCGCAGGAACTGCGCGCGGTGGGCGACCATGTCAACCGGCTGCTGCAGCGGCTGTCGCAGTCGCTCGACGTGGAGCGCGCGCTGGCCGCCAACGCCGCGCACGAACTGCGCACGCCGCTGGCCGCCGCGCGGCTGCGGCTGCAGACCGCGCTCGACCACGACCTGAAGCGCACCGACGTCGAAGGCGCGCTGCAGGCACTGCAGATGCTCAGCCACCGCGCCGAAAAGCTGCTGCAGCTGTCGCGTGCCGAATCGGGCGCCTCGCTCACGCGGGCGCGGGTCGACCTGGTACAGCTGGCGGGCACGGTGGCGCAGGAGTTCTGGCAAGACCCGCAGATCAACGAGCGCCTGAAGCTCAAGGTGCCCGACAGCGCGGCGCCCGTGGCTTTCGGCGACGTCGACGCGCTGGCGATCGCGCTGCGCAACCTCGTCGAGAACGCGTTGCGCTACAGCGGCGACGGCCGCGTGACGATCGAAGTCGCGGCGCCGTGCGTGCTCGTGGTGCGCGATGCGGGCCCGGGTGTCAGCGCCGGGCAGCTGGAGTCGCTGCACCAGCGCCATGTGCGCCACGGCTCGGACCGCGCCGGCTACGGCCTGGGCATGTCGATCGTGGGCACCATCGTCGAGAAGCACAACGCGACGCTGGAGCTGGCCTCGCCGCCGCCCGGTATGGCGCGCGGCTTCGAGGCGCGCATCGTGCTGCGGCCGGCCTGAGCCTTTTGCGTCAGCGCGTCAGCGTCAATCGCTGACGATCTCGCGCAGCCAGTCGGGCAGCGCCAGCGCCTTCTGCTTCGGAAAGTCGACCCAGATGGTGGTGGCACCGCCGGCCGCGCAGAGCACGTCGGGCGCGTCTTCGCGGACCATGGTGGCCCAGCTTTCGAAGGTGGTGCGCCCCGGGTCGCTCACGTACATCTTGATCCGCACGTTGCCCGGGTACTCGATCTGCCGGTAGAAATTGCAGAAGGCATTGACGATGACCATGCCTTCGCCGCCCGGCGTAGGCTCGACGCCGAGCGAGCGGATCCAGTCGATGCGCGCGGTCTCGAGGTAGCGAAAGTAGGTGCCGTTGTTCAGGTGGCCCATGGCGTCCATGTCGCCCCAGCGGATGGGGATCGACATTTCATACACGAGCTTCTTCTTTTCGGGGATTTCGATTCTCATCGGTGGGCCTTGATGGATGCGAGGATGCCCAGGACGAACAGCACCGCCGCCACCCACTCGGTGGCCTGCGGCCAGCGGCCGTCCCAGAGGAAAGAATAGAACAAGGCGAACAGCGTCTCGCTCACGATCAGTTGGCCGCACAGGCTGGCCGAGAGGCGCTGGCTGGCGACGTTCCAGAGGATGGTTGCGAGCCACGACGAACCGAAGCCGCTCGCCAGCGCAATCCAGATGAAGAGCATGCCGTCGGGCTGCGATTGCAGCGTGGCGACATCGCTGCCCGCCACCACCCACAGCAGCAAGGCGCCGAGGCCGGTCGCAATGCCAAGCCAGTTGGCCCAGTCGGCCGCGTGCACCTCGCGGTGCCGTTGCAGCCAGGCGGCGTTGAGCAGGCCGTAGATTGTCCAGCTCACCATCGAACACAGCGCCAGCGCGATGCCCCAGCCGAAGCGCACGCCGCCACCACCGCCCGCGCCGTGCTGCGCCGACCACGCGCCCCAGATCATCAGTGCGATGCCCGCGCCCGTGAGCAGCAGGCCGGGCAGCAAGGCCCGCATGTGCAGGCCCGCGGGCCGGCCCAGCAGCATCATCCAGACGGGAATCGTGCCGATGATGAGGCTGGGCACCTCGGTGCCTGCCGCCGCGATGCCGAAGGCCAGCAACAGGTAGTAGCCGCTGAAGCCCAGCACGCTGAGGCCGAGCGCCGCCAGCGCCTGCCGGCCCGTGGGCCAGCGCACGGCCGCGGGCCGCGCGAACACCGCCAGCGCCGACACCGCACCGAACACCGCGAAACGCGCCGCCGTGATGTCGACCATGCCGAAGTGGCCCACCATGCGCGGCGCCACGAACACCAGGCCCCAGAGCGCACCCGCAGCCAGCCCGGCTGCGATGCCGATCCACGCCCGCGGACTCAGATCGCGAACCCGTCGTCGGCCGCGATGACGGCACCATTCACGAAATGGCTCTCGCCGCTGGCCAGCAACACGATCAGCCCGTCGAGGTCTTCTGGCTTGCCCACGCGCTTGCGCGGCAGCATGCTGACCAGCTTGGCGCCGCCCTCGGTGCTCCAGTGCTCCTCGTTGAGCTCGGTCGTGATGTAGCCCGGGCACAGCGCGTTCACGTTGATGCCGAAGCGGCCCCACTCGAGCGCCATGGCCTTGGTCATCTGCACCACGGCGGCCTTGCTCATGCAATACGCCCCGATCTGCGGCATGACCTTCAGCGCCGCTGACGACGCGATGTTGATGATGCGACCGCCGATGTAGGTGCCCGGCGCCTTGCCCTGGGCGCGCGCCAGCATGCGCTTGCCGACCTCTTGCGCCACGAAGAAGGAGCCCTTCACGTTGGTGTCGAAGATGTAGTCGTAGTCGTCGGGCGTGACGTCCTGCAGTCGCTGCGTGGTGCTCACGCCCGAGTTGTTGACCAGGACGTCGATGGGGCCCACTTCGGTTTCGGCGCGCGCCACGGCGGCCTTGATGCTGCCGAAATCGGTCACGTCGAGCTCGACCACGTGGGCGTCGCCGCCCTCGCCTTCGATGCGTGCGCGCAGTTCCTTGAGCTTGTCGACGCGGCGGCTGGCCAGCACCACGGCGGCGCCGGCACGGGCCAGTGTTTTCGCGAACTGGGCGCCCAATCCGCTGGAGGCGCCGGTGACGAAGGCCACGCGGCCGGAGAGATCGATGCTGTAAGCCATGGGCAAAATCCTGTCGAGTCGCGCAGGTGACGCAGGGTGCTTCGCCTGCGGGCGACAAGGACCACCGCCGGACGCCGCATAAAATGCCGGGCGAACCGCGACGCCCCCGCGCCTCTAAAAATCATTATCGACCCAACCCACATGACGCACGACGAAATCCTCGCCCAGTTCGGCCCTCGCGAAGCCATGGAATACGACGTGGTCGTGGTCGGCGGCGGCCCCGCCGGCCTCTCGACCGCGATCCGCCTCAAGCAGCTCGCCGCCCAGCAGGAGAAGGAAATCTCCGTCGTGGTGCTCGAGAAGGGTTCCGAGCCCGGCGCGCACATCCTGTCGGGCGCCATCATGGACCCGCGCGCGCTCAACGAACTGCTGCCCGACTGGGAAGAACTCGGCGCGCCGCTGAACCAGCCCGTGACCGACGACGCCATGGTGTTCCTGAGCGAAAAGTCAGGCCTGCGCACGCCCAACGCGTTTCTGCCGGCCTGCTTCCAGAACCACGGCAACTACATCATCAGCCTGGGTGCCTTCACCAAGTGGCTGGCGCAGCAGGCCGAGAACCTCGGCGTGGAAATCTTCCCGGGCTTCCCGGCCGCCGAAGTGCTCTACAACGAGAACGGCTCGGTGCGCGGCGTCGCCACCGGCAACATGGGCGTCGGCAAGGACGGCGAACCCACCGAGAACTTCCAGCTCGGCATGGAGCTGCTGGGCAAGTACACGGTGTTCGCCGAAGGCGCGCGCGGCCACCTGGGCCGCCAGCTCATCGCGAAGTTCAAGCTCGACGAAGGCCGCGATCCGCAGACCTACGGCCTGGGCGTCAAGGAAGTCTGGGAAATCGATCCCAAGCGCCACCAGCCCGGCTTCGTGCTGCACACGGCCGGCTGGCCGATGGACAACAACACCTACGGCGGCGCCTTCCTCTATCACATGGAGGACAACAAGGTCACGATGGGCTTCATCACGGGCCTGGACTACAGCAACCCGTACCTGAGCCCGTTCGAGGAAATGCAGCGCTGGAAGCTGCACCCCAACATCCGCTGGTACCTCGAGGGCGACGAAGCCAAGGGCATCAAGCCCGCCAAGCGCATCGGCTACGGCGCGCGCGCCATCACGGCCGGCGGTCTGCAGTCGCTGCCCAAGACGGTGTTCCCGGGCGGCGCGCTGGTCGGCTGCGAGGCCGGCTACCTCAACGTGAGCCGCATCAAGGGCAGCCACGCCGCCATCAAGACCGGCATGCTGTGCGCCGAAGCCGCGTTCGACGCGGTCATGGCCGGCCGCCAGCACGACGAACTCACGGCCTACCCCGCCGCATTCGAGAAGAGCTGGCTCTACACCGAGCTGAACAAGGCGCGCAACTTCAAGGCCTGGTTCAAGAAGGGCCTGGGCATCGCCACGGTCATGAACGGCGTCGAGCAGTGGCTGCTCAAGGGCCACATCCCATGGACGCTGCGCCGCACCAAGCCCGACCACCAGTACCTGAAGCCGGCCGCCGAATGCAAGCCCATCGTCTACCCGAAGCCGGACGGCAAGCTCACCTTCGACCGCCTGTCGAGCGTGTTCATCAGCAACACGAACCATGAAGAGCAGCAGCCCGCTCACCTGACGCTGAAAGACGCGTCGGTGCCGGTCAACATCAACCTCGCCAAGTTCGCCGGCCCCGAAAGCCGCTACTGCCCGGCCGGCGTGTACGAGTTCGTGCCCGACGAAGCCAGCGCCGGCAAGGAGCGCCTGCAGATCAACGCGCAAAACTGCGTGCACTGCAAGACCTGCGACATCAAGGACCCGACGCAGAACATCGTCTGGGTGACGCCCGAAGGCGGCGGCGGTCCGAACTACGTGGGCATGTAAGCCCCCGCAGCATCGACGCATGCAAGCCCTCTTCGGGGGGCTTTTTCATTTCAGGCCCGCTCAGGCGAGGTACGCGGCGACCTCGTCGGGCGTGAGGAAGTGCACCAGCGACACCTGCGGGTTCTGCTCGGCGTGCAGCACGTGGGTGAACCCGTTCCAGCCGCGCGCGGGCTTGTCGTCCGTCTCCAGCGCGACGAGCACCAGCCGCCCCTGCCTGCGCGCGTTCTCGCGCAGCGTGCCTTCCCCCCAGGACCACGCCATGCGGTCCACCAGCTCGCCCTTGGCGTAGGCGGTCGCCTGCAGCCAGAGGAAGGCGGCGGCATCGCTGTCCCCGTCGCGGCGCGTGCGCGGCGGCTGCCGGATGCCCAGCGTCTGGGCGTGCGTTTCCATCAGGTCCTGCAGCAGCGAGAAGGCGTGGAAGTTGTTGTTGATGCCCTGGGCGCGAACGACCAGGCCCGCGCGCGACGCCGGCAGCAAAACCACCAGCTCGTCCTCGTACGACAGCTGGGCTGCGGCGCGCAGGAAGTGCAAGGCCTCGAAGGGCAGCGAGTCGTTGGCGTACATCGCCTCGACGTGCGCGAGCAGGCCTTCGTCCGCCACCAGCGACTGGTGGTTGTGCACATCGCGCACCACCATGGTCATGAGCGGTAGCACCAGCAGGTCGACCGCGCGCTGGCACGCATTGACCTCGAAACGTGCCTGCGGCGACAGCGACGCGAGCGCCGCTTCGGCGGCCTGCCAGGCGGCGTGTGCTTCCTCGTCCTGCGGTTCCTCGTCGTCCTCATCGGGTTCGTACGGCTGCGCCGCGCAGTACGGCGCCAGCGACGCCAGCAGGCGCCCCGCCAACTGCCGCACGGCGTCGAACATGAGCTGCGGATCGGCGCCGTTCTCGACCAGCGCGCCGCAGAACACCGCCAGCAACGCGGCCCGGTGCGGATGCACATCGCCGAGCTGCGCGACGGCGGCCCGCAGCACCTCGTCTTTCGCCGAGCCCTCCACCACCTCGAAGTAGAGCCCACGGACCTCCGGCCGCTTGAAGAAGGAAGCCTGGGTGTCGAGGTCGGCGTCCTGCAGCACAGGCAATCGCAGGGTGGCGAGGAGATCGGGGGGCAGCATGGGCATGCGCAAATTGTGCGGTACCCGCCGACGCTATCCTCGCGACACAAGGACACAAGGAGACAGGACCTCATGCACATCGTCATCACCGGCGGCGCCGGCTTCCTCGGCGCGCGCTTGGCGCGCACCCTGCTGGCCCTGGGCCAGCTGTCGCTCGCCGGCGCTCCCGCCCGCGACATCGCACGCATCACGCTGGTCGACCGCGCACCGCCGCCGCCCGACCTCGCGGCCGACGCGCGCATCGCAGCCGCCACGGGCGACCTCAACGCCCAGCTGGCCGACAACGCCGCCACCTTCTGGCGCGAGGCCGACGCGGTGTTCCATCTCGCGGCCGCCGTCAGCGGCGAATGCGAGGCCGACTTCGACCTCGGCATGCGCAGCAACTTCGCCGCCACGCACGGCCTGCTCGAGAAGCTGCGCGCGCTCGGCACGCGGCCGGTGCTGGTGTTCTCCAGTTCGCTCGCCGTGTTCGGCGATTCGCCCGAGCAACCGCTGCCCGCGCTCATCGACGACCACACGCTGCCCACGCCGCAGACCAGCTACGGCATCCAGAAATTCATCGGCGAACAGCTGGTGGCCGACTACACGCGCAAGGGCTTCGTGCAAGGGCGCAGCGTGCGCCTCATGACTGTGAGCGTGCGCCCCGGCCAACCGAACGGCGCGGCCTCGGGTTTCTTCAGCGGCATGATCCGCGAGCCGCTCGCGGGCCTGCGCGCGGCCTGCCCGGTGCCCGACGAAACGCCCGTGGCCATCGCCTCGCCGGCCCGCACCATCGAAGGCATCGTGCGCGCCGCCGAGGCCAGCGATGCCGACTGGGGCCCGCGCACCGCGCTCAACCTGCCGTCGCTGGCCACCACGGTGGGCGAGATGGCCGCCGCGCTCGAACGCGTGGCCGGCCGCACCGCCACCGACCTGCTCGACCGCACGCCCGACGCCACCATCGGCCGCATCGTGAAGACCTGGCCGGGCCGCTTCGACACCCCGCGCGCCCGGGCCTTGGGCCTCACGTCCGACGAGCGCTTCGACGACGTGATTCGCGCCTACGTCCGTGAAAGTCCCGACGCGGTGAAACTGGTTATTCGTGCATAGTCATTTCTTTGCGTGAAACCGGTCTCAGGCTGTTTTGCGCGCCCCCTTTTTTCACCCGAGGAGACAGACAAATGAAGTTGACCCGACTGGCCGCCGGCCTGGTTCTGGGCATGGGCATGGCCTGCGCCGCTTTTGCGCAGACGACCATGAAGATCAGCATTTCCACCGCGCAGAACTCGCACCAGGGCGTGGCCATCGACACCTTCGCCAAGGAAGTCGAAAAGCGCACGGGCGGCCGCTACAAGGTCCAGACCTTCTACAACGGCGCGCTCGGCGGCGAACGCGAGTCGATCGAAGCGGTGCAGCTGGGCACGCAGGAACTGGCGTTCTCCTCGACCGGCCCGATCCCCAACTTCGTGCCCGAGACCAAGATCCTCGACGTGCCCTTCCTGTTCCGCGACAAGGCCCATGCACGCGCCGTGCTCGACGGCCCCATCGGCCAGGAAATGCTGACCAAGTTCGATGCCAAGGGCTTCAAGGCGCTGGCGTGGGCCGAGAACGGCTTCCGCCACATGACCAACAGCAAGCGCGACGTGAAGGCCCCCGAAGACCTCAAGGGCCTGAAGATGCGCACGATGGAAAACCCGGTGCACATCGCCGCCTACAAGGGCTTCGGCATCGTGACCACGCCGATGGCTTTCCCCGAAGTGTTCACGGCGCTGCAGCAAGGCACGGTCGACGGCCAGGAGAACCCGCTGCCGGTGATCATCTCGGCCAAGTTCGATCAGGTGCAAAAGCACCTCTCGCTGACCGGCCACGTCTACTCGCCCTGCATCTTCGTGATGAACAAGGGCACCTTCGACAAGCTGAGCGCGGCCGACAAGCAGGCCTTCATCGACGCCGCCAAGGAAGGCACCAAGGCCAACCGTGCGCGCGTGGACGAAGACGACTCGAAGGGCGTGGCCGACCTGCGCGCCAAGGGCATGACCGTGATCGACAACGTCGACAAGGCCAAGTTCGTGGCGGCGCTGGCACCGGTGAATGCCCAGTTCGAAAAGGACTTCGGCAAGGCCAACCTCGACAAGATCCGCAACTTCAAGTGATGACCCGGCGGCTGTCCTCCTGACAGCGTCGATGCCCGCCCAGCTTTGTCTGGCGGGCTTTTTTCGTTGAGAACCCGAAGAAACCGAAAAAACCGAACCATGCGAGCTGTTGTGTATGAAAGATAAATTCCTCGCCATCGAGCGCTGGACCACCGGCGTGTCGATGGTCGCCGCCTGCCTGATGCTGGTGATCGCCTCGGCGCTGGGCGTGTTCCAGATCGTCACCCGCTTCGTGCTGGAGCAACCCGCCGAATGGAGCGAGATCCTGATCCGCGTGAGCC
>NZ_CALRZC010000300.1:0-8573 GCF_943372545.1 Variovorax sp. YR752
AAGAAGTACACCGCCGACGTGCGCCAGGCCACGCCCGAGATGATCGACCGCGCCATGCACGACACCGTGCCGAAGGTGGCGCCGATGTTCTGGAGCTTCCGCATCATGGTCGGTCTCGGCTTCGCGATGCTGCTGCTCTTCGGCCTGGCCTTCTGGAGCACGCTCAAGAGCGAGTGCAAGGCGCGCCCCTGGCTGCTCAGGGCTGCCGTGCTGATGCTGCCCGCGCCGTGGATCGCCAGCGAACTGGGCTGGCTGGTGGCCGAGTACGGCCGTCAGCCGTGGACCATCTACGGCGTGCTGCCCACGCACCTGAGCGTGTCCACGCTCAGCGTCGAGAGCCTGTACGGCTCGCTGGCCGGCTTCATCGGCTTCTACACGGTGCTGCTGATCGTCGAGATCTACCTGATGCAGAAGTTCGCCCGCCAGGGCCCGGGCTCGCTCGGCACCGGCCGCTACCAGTTCGAACCGGCGCACGCCTGACGCCATCCGGGACACATCATGATCGACTACCCGACCCTGAAGATCATCTGGTGGCTGCTGGTGGGCGTGCTGCTCGTCGGCTTCGCCATCATGGACGGCCACGACATGGGCGTGGGCACGCTGCTGCCCTTCGTCGGCCAGGGTGACGACGAGCGCCGCGTCGTCATCAACACGGTGGGCCCGCACTGGGACGGCAACCAGGTCTGGTTCATCACCGGCGGCGGAGCCATCTTCGCGGCCTGGCCGCTGGTCTACGCCACCGCCTTCAGCGGCTTCTACTGGGCCATGCTGGCGGTGCTGTGGGCGCTGTTCTTCCGCCCGGTGGGCTTCGACTACCGCAGCAAGATCCACAACGCCACCTGGCGCAGCACCTGGGACTGGGGCCTGTTCGTCGGCGGGGCCGTGCCGCCGCTGATCTTCGGCGTGGCCTTCGGCAACCTGCTGCAGGGCGTGCCCTTCGGCTTCGACGACTACCTGATCAGCACCTACACCGGCAGCTTCTGGCAGCTGCTCAACCCGTTCGCACTGCTGGCCGGCGTGGTCAGCAGCGCGATGATCACGATGCACGGCGGCATGTACCTGGCGCACCGCACCGAGGGCGCGATCCAGCAGCGTGCCGTGCGCGGCGCGGTGGGCGCCGCGGCGGTGATGGTGCTGGCCTTCGTCGGCGCCGGCCTGTGGCTGAAGTTCGGTGGCATCGAGGGTTTCGTCATCACCTCGGCGATCGACCCCGGCGCCCTGCCCGACCCGCTGGCCAAGACCGTGGCGCGCAGCGCCGACGCCTGGTGGCTGAACTACCGCTCGCAGCCGTTGCTGTGGCTGCTACCGGTGCTGGGCCTGGCCGGCGCGCTGGCCGCGGCGGCACTGGTGGCGGCGCGGCGCACGCTGAGCGCCTTCGTCGCCTCGTCGCTGGCCATCGTGGGCGTCATCGGCACGGCGGGGGCGGCGATGTTCCCCTTCGTGATGCCGTCGTCGACCCAGCCCAATGCGAGCCTGACCGTGTGGGACAGCGTCTCCAGCCACCTCACGCTGGGCCTGATGTTCTGGGCGACGCTGATCTTCATGCCCTTGATCGTCCTTTACACATCCTGGGCCTACCGCGTGATGCGCGGCAAGGTCACGGTGGCGCAGATCCGGGCCAATAGCCACACGGCCTACTGACATGAAGCTGCACCCCCGCCTGCTCGTGGTCCTCGCGCTGCTGGTCGCCCTGCCGGCCGCCGCGAAGACCACGGCCGACCACTCGAAGTTCAAGGAGCTTCAGGGGCCGTTCGCCAGTGGCGAAGAGGTGACCAAGGTCTGCCTCGCCTGCCACACGGAGGCCGGCCGGCAGGTGATGGGCACGCGGCACTGGACCTGGGAGTACACCAACCCGCAGACCGGCCAGAAGCTCGGCAAGAAGACCATGCTCAACGGCTTCTGCATCGGCGACCAGTCGAACGAGCCGTTCTGCCAGTCCTGCCACGTCGGCTACGGCTGGAAGGACAAGAACTTCGACTTCAAGGCCGAGACCCGCGTCGACTGCCTGGTCTGCCACCACAGCGGCGGCTACCGCAAGCCCGCCGGCATGGCCGGCGAGGTGCCCACGCAGCGCACCGAGCTGCCGCCCGGCTCGGGCAGGTTCGTCGAACCGGTCGACCTGGCCAAGGTGGCGCAGGGCGTGGGCAGGACGCGCACCGAGAACTGCGGCAGCTGCCACTACTTCGGCGGCGGTGGCGACGGCGTCAAGCACGGCGACCTCGACTCCTCGCTGGACAAGGCCAGCCGCGAGCTCGACGTGCACATGGCCGACAAGTCCGTGGGCGGCGCCGGCTTCAGCTGCTCGACCTGCCACGAGTCCGACGGCCACCAGATCGCCGGCAGCCGCATCACGATGACGGCCGCCGATCCGCACGGGCCGCGCCTGCGCGGCGACACGGCGCACGAGCCGCGCAACGCGGCCACCTGCCAGAGCTGCCACGGCGACAAGCCGCACAAGCAGGGCGCGCTGGCGGTCGAGCTGCTGAACAACCACACCGACAAGCTCGCCTGCCAGGCCTGCCACGTGCCCGAGTTCGCGCGCGGCGGCGTGGCCACCAAGATGGCGTGGGACTGGTCCACCGCCGGCCGGCTGTCGCCCGAAGGCAAGCCGATCCAGAAGAAGGACGCGCACGGCCACGTGATCTACGACAGCAAGAAGGGCGACTTCACGCTGGCCGAGAACGTTCGGCCCGAGTACCTGTGGTTCAACGGCACGGTGAGCTACACCACGCAGGACATGCTGATCGACCCGACGAAGCCGGTGCCGATCAACACCTTCCACGGCAGCCCCGACGACCCGCTCGCGCGCATCTGGCCGGTCAAGCGCTTCATCGGCAAGCAGCCCTACGACGTCGAGCACAAGCGCCTGCTGGTGCCGCACACCGCGGTGCCGGACGACACCGCCTTCTGGTTCAACTTCGACTGGACCAAGGCGCTGACCGCGGGCGCGCAGGCCACCGGCATGCCCTACAGCGGCAAGCACGACTTCGTGCGCACCGAGATGCTGTGGCCGATCACGCACATGGTCGCGCCCAAGGAGAAGACAGCACGCTGCGACTCCTGCCACGCAGACGCTGCCACCAGCCGCCTGGGCAGCCTGGCCGGCGTCTACGTGCCGGGCCGCGACCGGCAGCCCTGGATCGACCGCCTCGGCTGGCTGGCCGCCGCCGCGGCACTCGCCGGCGTGCTCGCCCATGCCGCTGTTCGGATGCTGGCCCGCCGCCGCACCACCATCGGGAGCCACCATGGCTGAACGGATCTATCTGTACAAGCGCTACGAGCGCTTCTGGCACTGGTCGCAGGCCGTGCTGGTGCTGACCATGCTGGTCACCGGCTTCGAGGTGCACGGCAGCTACCACCTGCTCGGCTTCCGCAGCGCGGTGCGCGTGCACACGCTGGCCGCCTGGGTGCTGCTGATGCTGTGGGCCTTCACGATCTTCTGGCAGTTCACCACCGGCGAGTGGCGCCAGTACATCCCGACGCTGGCCAAGGTTGGCGCGATGGCGCGCTACTACGCCTACGGCATCTTCACCGGCGCGCCGCACCCGTACCACAAGACCGCGGCGAAGAAGCACAACCCGCTGCAGCGGCTGACCTACCTGGTGCTGCTGGCGGCGGTGTCGCCGCTGATCTGGGGCTCGGGCCTGCTCTACCTGCTGCGCGCCTTCTGGCCCGGCCTGGGGCTGGAGCACTGGCTGACGCTCGAGGCCGTGGCCTGGGCCCATACCGCGGCGGCGTTCCTGATGCTGTGCTTCGTGATCGTGCACGTCTACCTGACCACCACCGGCCACACCGTGTTCGCCCACATCAAGACCATGGTCACCGGCTGGGAAGACCTGCCCGACGAGGGCGCGCGCCGCTGAACCCCTTGCATCCCACGCACACCCGCATTGCCACCCCAAGGAGCCCGACATGACGGCCGTCCCGATGAACCCCGACACCCCCACCCCCGGCGCGAGCGACCCCGAGCGCCGCACCTGGCTGATCGCCACCAGCGTGGCCGGCGGCGTTGCGGCAGTGGCCACCGCCGTGCCCTTCGTTTCCAGCTTCGCGCCCAGCGAGCGCGCCAAGGCGATGGGCGCCGCCGTGGAGGTCGACATCGGCGACATCCCGCCCGGCGGCATGAAGACCGTCGAGTGGCGCGGCAAGCCGGTGTGGATCCAGCGGCGCACGCCGCAGATGCTGGCCGCGCTGAAGGGCCAGGAGTCCGCGCTGGCCGACCCCGACTCGAAGCGCGACGACCTGCCCGAGGCACTGCGCAACCCCGGGCGTTCGATCAAGCCCGAGGTGCTGGTCGCCGTGGGCATCTGCACCCACCTGGGCTGTTCGCCCACCGCGGTGTCGGCCGACAGCGGCAACCCCAACGTCGGCGCCGACTGGCACGGCGGCTTCTTCTGCCCCTGCCACGGCTCGACCTTCGACCTCGCCGGCCGCGTGTTCAAGAACAAGCCCGCGCCGACCAACCTCGAGATCCCGCCGCACCGCTACCTGAGCGAGACGCGGCTGGTGGTCGGCGAGAGCGACGCGGCCTGAGGAAAGGAACGAACCATGTGGTATTTCGCCTGGATGCTCGGCGTCGGCTTCGCGGTGCTGCTGGCCGTGATGAATGCGATGTGGGGCGAGAACGAGCCAGCGCGTGCCGCCGCGCGCGAGCGCGGGGATGAGTCGTGAACACGATCGCGCCCGCCGCCACACCGCGCATCCATGCGCCCAGCCTCGTCGCCGCGATCGTGCTGATGGTGGCCGGCACGCTCTACCCGCCGCTGATGGCAGACGCCGCCGGCCACGCCGACCACGGCCTGGCGACGGCACTGTTCTGGGCGATGAGCGCGGGCTTCGTGCGCGGCGTCGGCTTCGTGCCGCGCTTCGTGCCGTGGCGCGTGCTGTTCTCGGGCTGGGCGGTGCTCTCGGCGCTGACGCTGGCCGCGGCCCTCAAGCTGATGCACTGAACCATGTACTTCCGCATGCTGCACGACGATGCGAGCGGGGCGGTGAGCTACCTGCTCGCCGATCTCGCGTCCGCGCAGGCCGTGCTGATCGACCCGCGCGGCGCCGACGTGGCGCTGCTGCGCGCCATGCTCGACGAGCACCGCCTCGCTCTGCGCTGGGTGCTGCGCACGCACGAGCACGACGCGCTGCTGCCGCAGGCCGAAGTCGCGGCGCTCGGGTCGCTCGGGGCGCCGCAGGTGCTGCACCAGGTGCCCGCCGAAACGCTGCTGCCCTTCGGCGACGAGCACGTCGAGGTGCTCGCCACCCCCGGCCACACCGCCGGCTGCCTGAGCTTCCGCTGGCGCGACCGGCTCTTCTGCGGCGGCCTGCTGGCGGTGGACGCCTGCCCGTTCCAGCCGCGCCCTGCCGATCCGCGCGCGCTGTGGGACAGCGTGACCCGCCTGATCTTCACGCTGCCCGGCGAGACGCTGCTGTTCGCCGGCCATGCCCAGCGCGGGCGTGCGGCGAGCACCGTGTTCGAGCAGCGCCGCTGGCATCCGTGGTTCGGCACGGCCAGCCGCGACGAGTTCCTCGCGCGGGTGGCGGCGCTGCCGCCGCAGCGCCCGGCTTCCCCTTCCCCCACCCAGGACTGCCATGAAACCAGCCCCCTACGCCTTCGCCATTGAACTCGCCCAGCCGCTGGGCGCCGCCATCGAGCGCCTGCGCGCCGCGCTGGCCGCCGAGCAGATGGGCATCGTCAGCGAGGTCGACGTGCAGGCCACGCTGAAGGCCAAGCTCGGCCTGGACAGCCATCCGCAGAAGCTGATCGGCGTGTGCAGCCCCGGCATCGCGCATGCGCTGATGGGTGCCGAGCCCGACATCGCCGCGCTGCTGCCCTGCGGCTGCGGCGTCAGCGAGGCCACAGCCGGCCGCAGCCGCATCGTGCTGCAGGACCCGCGCGTGATCGCCTTGCACAGCGACAACGCCGCGGTGCACGCCGCCTGCGAGCGCGCCCACGCCGCGCTGCAGCGCGTGGTGCAGCGGCTGGCGGACGCCTGAGATGCACACCGTGCTCGCGTGGCTGCAGAAGCACCTGGTCTGGAGCATTCCGGGCGCGATGCTGCTGGGCCTGCTCGGCGGGTCGGTGGTGGATGCCGGCGCGCTGCGCTGGGCGATCCTGCCGCTGACCTTCCTGATGGTCTATCCGATGATGGTGTCGCTCAACCTGCGAGCGCTGGCCGCCCCCGGCGGCGCGCGGCTGCAGGGTGTCGCGCTGGCCATCAACTTCGTGCTCATGCCGCTGCTCGGCTGGGCCGCCGGGCTGCTGTTCTTCGCCGATCAACCGGCGCTGCGCCTGGCCCTGCTGCTGACCGCGCTGCTGCCGACCTCGGGCATGACGATCTCCTGGACCGGCTTTGCCAAGGGCAACGTGCCGGCTGCGGTGAAGATGACGGTGCTCGGGCTGCTGGCCGGCTCGCTGCTCGCGCCGCTCTATCTGAAGGCGCTGCTCGGCACGGTGGTCGAGATCCCGATGCTGCAGGTGGCGCTGCAGATCGCGCTGATCGTCTTCCTTCCGATGGCCCTGGGGCAGCTCACGCAGAAGTGGCTGGTCTCGCGCGGCGGCCGCGAGCGTTTCGACAGCCACCACAAGCTGCGCTTCCCACCCTGGTCCACGCTCGGCGTGCTGGGCATCGTGGCGGTGTCGATGGCGCTGAAGGCGCACGACATCCTGCGCGCGCCGCAGGCGCTGGGCGCCCTGTTGCTGCCGCTGCTGGCGATCTACGCGCTGAACTTCGTGCTGTCCAGCGTGATCGGGCGCGCGCTGTTCGCGCGCGGCGACGCCATCGCGCTGGTCTACGGCACGGTGATGCGCAACCTCTCCATCGCGCTGGCAATCGCCATCGGCGCGTTCCGCGAACAAGGCGCCGAGGCGGCGCTGCTGATCGCGCTGGCCTACGTCGTCCAGGTGCAGGCCGCGGCCTGGTACGTGCGGTTCACCGACCGCATCTTCGGCCCGCCGGCCGCGCCGGCGGCGCGCGCCGCCTGAGCCCGTCCGACTTCCCCACACCATGACTGCATCGACACCCCTGACTCCCTACGCCGCGCTCGGCGGCCCCGAAGCCATCCGCCGCCTGGTGCAGCGCTTCTACGCGCTGATGGACGAACTGCCCGAGGCCTACGCCGTGCGCAAGATCCATCCCGACAGCCTGGCCGGCGCCGAGGACAGCCTGTTCAAGTTCCTCAGCGGCTGGTTCGGCGGCCCGCCGCTGTACACGGCCGAGCGTGGCCACCCGCGCCTGCGCATGCGCCACGCGCCCTACCGCATCGGCCCGGCCGAGCGCGACGAATGGATGCTGTGCATGCACCAGGCGCTGGCCGAGCAGGTGGCCGACGTCGAGCTGCGCGAGGCGGTCGAGCGTGCGTTCGCGTCGATGGCTGACCACCTGCTGAACGTCGGCGACGACGCGGCCCGCGCTCAGTGCGCAGGCGGTGTCGAGGCGGCGTTGCCGTGAGCGTCCGCGCGCTCGAGCACCTGCGCGGCCGCCTCCAGCAGGCCTTGCTGGTACGCCACCCAGGCGCGGTCGCGCGCCAGCGGGCTGTCGCTGGCCAGGAACGCTCGCGCCTTCCCGGCCTCGTCGCGCAGGGCCTGCAAGGTGTCGCCTCGTTCACCAAGGCGGCGCGCCAGGCGCAGTGCCGCATAGCGGCCTTCGTCATGCTTGAGCCGCGGCGATGCCTCGCGTCGGCGGTCGAGCGAGCAGCTGGCGCCCTGACTGGCGAGCGAGGCTTCCACAGCATCGATCTCGCCGGCCAGCCAGGCATCGAAGGTGCTGTCGTCCGACGTCATGCGGTGGCATGCTGGCAGTGGCCTGTCCGCTGGGGCTTGCGCCTGCGCAACCGAGTCGCCCTCGGCCTGGCAGTCGGACTGATGTCGCTCGCCCCTCCGGCTCAGGCGGCTGCGCTGCGCATCGGCGAGCCGCTGCCCGCCATGGTGCTGCAGGACCAGCATGGCCAGGCCGTCGCCGTGCCCGGCGCGGCGCGATGGCTGCTGTTCGCGCCGGACAAGGCCGCGGCCGACCTGGCGCAGGACTGGCTGAAGGCCCGCGGTCCGGGCGCGCTGAAGTCGCTGCAGGCCGTCTACCTCGCCGACATCTCCGGCATGCCTGCCCTGGTCGCGCGCATGTTCGCGCTGCCCAGGCTGCGTGAGCTGCCGTTCCCGGTGGCACTGGCCTCCGAAGCCGCGCTCACGTCCGAGTGGCCGCGGCGCGCCGGGCAGCTGACGCTGGTCGCCGTCGATCGCGGCCTGGTGCTCGGCATCGAGCACGCCGCCAACGTGCACGACCTGGCGCAGCGGCTGCAGCCGCCGGCAGCACCCTGAGCCGGATCGAACCGGCATCCATACCCCAGTTTCCAACCCCGCCATCCACAGGAGTTCGTTCATGAAGCAATCTCTCGTCATCACCCTCGCCCTGGCCGCCGCATCGACCGCGCACGCCGAGGAACTGTTCGTCAACATCCATTCCGGCAATGCCATGGCGCAGGGCGCCGGGCTCGTGCTGGCCGGCCAGGCGCTGGAGCAGAAGGCCACGGTGCGCGTGCTGCTGTGCGACGCCGCCGGCGACATTGCACTGACCGGCAAGGAGATG
>NZ_CALRZC010000301.1:0-8493 GCF_943372545.1 Variovorax sp. YR752
GCAGGTCTCGGTCTGGCCGTAGAACTGCTTGAGGTTCACGCCGATCGAGCGGTAGAAGCGGAACAGGTCGGGCCCGATGGCCGCGCCGGCCGTGTAGGCCACGCGGATGCGGCTCATGCCCAGCACGTTGCGCAGCGGGCCGTAGATCAGCAGGTTGCCCAGGCTGTACATGACGCGGTCACCGGTGCTCACCGGTGCGCCGTTGAGGATGTCGGCGCCCACGCGCTGTGCCAGCGCCATGAACTTCGCATACAGCCAGCGCTTGGGCGCGGCCGCGTCTTCCATGCGGATCGACACGGCCGTGAGCAGGCCTTCGAAGGTGCGCGGCGGGCCGAAGTAGTAGCTTGGGCCGATCTCGCGCATGTCGTTCATCACCGTCTCGGCCGACTCGGGGCAGTTGAGCGTGAAGCCGCCCACCAGCCACTGCGCCACCGAGAACAGATGGTCGCCCACCCACGCCATCGGCAGGTAGCTCATGATGTTGTCGCCGGGGCCGAGCTTGTCGGTCTCGACGCCGCCGCGGCCCGCCGCGATGAAGCTGGCGTGCGTCTGGCACACGCCCTTGGGACGGCCGGTGGTGCCCGAGGTGTAGAGGATCACGCCGACATCGGCCGCCTCGCCGCTGGCCACGGCGCGGTCGTAGTAGCCGGCGTTGGCCTTGTCGAAGGCACGGCCCAGCTCGCGCAGCTGCTCGTAGCCCATGAGCCCCGGCTGCTCGTAGTGGCGCAGGCCCTTGGGGTCGTCGTAGATGATGTGGCGGATGCCCTGCTGCTGGCCTTCTTGCCCTTGCTGCAGCTCGCGGCACTCGAGCAGCTTGTCGACCTGCTCCTGGTCTTCGACGATCACGAACTCGATGCCCGCGTCGTTCAGCATGAAGACCATCTCGCCGGCGACCGCGTCCTGGTACAGCGGCACGGGCACGCCGCGCAGGCTTTGCGCGGCGAGCACCGCCATGTACAGGTGCGGCCGGTTGGCACCGACGATCGCAAGGTTGTCGAAGGCCTTGAAGCCAAGGCTCGCCAGACCGCAGGCCATCTCGCGCACTTCTTGCGCCACGGCGTTCCAGGTCCAGGTTTGCCAGATGCCAAGGTCTTTTTCGCGCACGGCGGGGGCCTCGGGACGGGCCTCGGCATGCGCGAGCAGCAGACGGGGGAAGGTGGGGGCGGTGGTTTGCACAGTGGCCGGATCGTAGGTCTCACTTTGACGTCCGGTTGTCGTTCCAACGACAATCCTAGGGACACTACTCCCCGGAGTTTCCCGATGCCTCCTGGCAACCTCAACCCACAGAACGTGCTCGGCGGTTCCATCAAGGACCGCGTGCGCCCCGCGAGTGCGACCGAACTCGATGGCATTCCGTGGCTCCCCACGCTCACGCCCAGCGAGCGCCGCCGCGCCGAGGCCACGCTCGTGGTCGGCGAGGCCGAGCCCGGCGACCTGGTGTGCCGCGTCGGGCGCTCGCCCACCTACTGGTTCGGCGTGGTCGAGGGCCTCTTGAAGATGAGCAACGACAACGCCGACGGCGGCTCGGTCACCTACACCGGCGTGCCGCCCGGCGGCTGGTTCGGCGAGGGCACGGTGATGAAGCGCGAGCCCTACCGCTACAACATCCAGGCGCTGCGCCGCAGCCTCGTGGCGGGGCTGCCGATCGAGAGCTTCCACTGGCTGCTCGACCATTCCATCGGTTTCAACCGCTTCGTGATGAACCAGCTCAACGAACGGCTTGGCCAGTTCATCGCGGCGCTGGAGATCGACCGCCTCAACAACCCCGACGCGCGCGTGGCGCGCAACCTGGTGTCGCTGTTCAACCCCGTGCTGTACCCCGGCGTGGGCGAGGTCTTGCGCATCACGCAGCAGGAGCTGGCGTATCTTGTCGGCCTGTCGCGCCAGCGCGTGAACGAGGCGCTCAATGCGCTGTCGGCGCAGGGGCTGATCCGCGTGGAGTACGGCGGCCTGCGCGTGCTCGACCTGCCGGGCCTGCGTGCCACCGCGATGTCCAGCCGCAAGAACAACAGCACCTCGAACTGAACCTGAAAGAAGAAAAAAACATGGCCCTCTCCGACCACCTGCAGATCGTGCCCGCCGACGCGCAAGCGAGCTTTCTGCCGCCGCAGCAGCAACAGGCCACGCAGGCCCGCAACGAGGAAGACGACGGCCCGACGCTCGAAGAAGCCATCGACCGCGCCGAGGCCTTGGGCGAACAGATCGACGCGCTCAACGAGATCCTGGCGCGCCCGCTGAAAGACATCCTCGCCGACCGCGAAAAGTCCGAAGAAGCCGCGCTGGCCTGGGACCGCTTCGGCGCGATGTGGATGCTGTCGCAGCGTGCCATGCGCCGCGTCGCGATCGACCTGGCGGCGCAGCTCGGCGTGAGCGAGGAAGAGGTCGTGGCGCGCGCCATGGCGAACGCCAACGCGGTGCTCAACGGCGCGGACGAGGTCGACCTCGGTGGTTCCATCGCGCCCGCACAGCTGCAGCACATTGCCCGCCACCGCAACTTCCTGCGCGCCCAGTTCCGTACCGGCTGATGCACGCGGCCTTTCGATATCCCTTAGCCTTGCGGCCTTCTCCTGCCCCCACACACCCATGACCACCTCCGCCTTTTCCCACCTCACCGTCATCACCGGCGCCTCGCGCGGCCTGGGCCGTGCCATGGCCGAGCAGCTGCTGCAGGCCGGCCACACGGTGCGCGGCAGTGCGCGCAAGCCCTCGCCCGAACTGGCCGAAGCCCCCAAGGCTGCGGGCGCCGAACTGACGCAATGGGAGCAGGACCTGTCCGACCCGGTGGCCGCTGCGGCGCGCCTGTCGGACTGGCTCCAGACGCTGGACGGCCAGCGCTTCGACAGCGTCACGCTCATCAACAACGCCGGCACCGTCGGCAACCCCGCGCCGCTGTCGCGCGCCGTGCCTGCCGAACTGGCACAGGCCCTGCGCATCGGCCTCGAAGCGCCGATGCTGCTCACGGCCGCTTTCCTCGGTGCCACGCGCGAATGGCGCGGCGCGCGGAAGGTGCTGAACATCTCGTCGGGCCTGGGTCGCAACGCCCTGGGCAGCCAGGCGCCGTACTGCGCGGCCAAGGCCGGCATGGACCATTTCTCGCGCGCCGTGGCGCTCGAAGAGGTGCATGCGCCGAACGGCGCGCGCATCGTGTCGCTGGCGCCCGGCATCATCGACACCGACATGCAGGTGCAGCTGCGCGGCGCTTCGGCCGAACAGTTTCCGGACCGCACGCGCTTCGTGAGCATGAAGGAAGAAGGCCGGCTCGACAGCCCCCAGGGCGCCGCGGCCAAGGTGCTCGCCTACCTGGCCCGCGCCGACTTCGGCAGCAACCCCGTGGCCGACGTGCGCGACCCGGCCTGAGCACCGAAGACAGAAGCACATCATGGCCACCGCAAAGTCCATCGACACCGTCGAATACAAGCTCTTCCCGTCACCGAGGAACGTGCACCGCGTCGTCTTCGAGCACCAGGTGTTCGTGCCGTACCCGTACGCGCTGATCGTGATGGACGAGTTCTATTTCAAGGGCCGCTTTAGCCTGTTCTCGGCCTGCCGCATGAGCGACGGGAAGATGGGGCAGGTGGCGACGTTCGAGGATGCGGCGGACGTGGAGATCTTCAATACGAAGTTCGTGCCGGATTGAGCGCGCGGGTTTCTTGACTTGTTCCCTCTCCCCTTGGGGAGAGGGCTAGGGTGAGGGCAGCAGCCTTCGCACACGCAAGGCCTTCGCCATCGCCGTCGGCCCTCACCCCAACCCTCTCCCCAAGGGGAGAGGGAGCAAAGCCCCATGGTGGGGCTTGCGTTTACTCGATCGTCGCCCCCGAGGCCTGCACGATCCCCTTCCACTTCTCATAGTCCGTCTTCAGCAGCGCACCGAACTGTTCCGGCGTCATGCTCTGCGGCTCCGCGCCCTGGGCAATGATGGCCGCCTTCATCTCCGGCGTGGCCAGCAGCTTGTTGACCGCCGCATTCAGCGTGGTGACGATGTCCTTGGGCGTGCCGGCCGGCACGAAGACGCCATACCAGGTGCTCACGTCGAAGTCCTTGTAGCCCAGCTCGGCCACGGTGGGCGTGTCGGGCAGCGAGGTGCTGCGCTTGGCGGACGTGACCGCCAGCGGGCGCAGCTTGCCGGCCTTGATCTGCGCCAGTGCCGAAGGCACCGACGACACCATCAGGTCGACGTTGCCTGCGAGCACGTCCATCATGGCCGCGTTGGAGCCCTTGTAGGGCACGTGGCGCATCTTGATCTTGGCGGCGCCGTTGAAGATCTCGCCGGCCAGGTGGATGGTGGTGCCGTTGCCGGGCGAGCCGTAGGTGACGGTGTCGGGCGCGGCGCGCGCGGCCTTCACCACGTCGTCGAGCGTCTTGAACTTCGAGTTGGCCTGCGTGACGATCACCACGGGGGTGTAGGCCACGTGGGCCACGGCCGTGAGGTCCTTCACCGGGTTGTAGCTGAGGCTCTTGTAGAGCCAGGGCGCGACGACCATGTTGTCCTTCTGGCCCATCACGATGTCGTAGCCCGTGGGCGCGGCGCGCGCAGCCTCGGCGATGCCGATGGTGCCGCCGGCGCCGCCGCGGTTGTCGGGCACCACGGTCCAGTGGTTGGCCTCGGTGAGCTTCTGCGCGACCAGGCGCGCCAGGATGTCGGTGCCGCCGCCGGGCGGGAAGGGCACGACCATGCGGATCGGCTTGGCGGGGTAGGCGGCGGTCTGGGCCTGCGCGGCCACGGCGGCGAAGGCCAGGGGGAGTGCGAGCACGAGGGCCAGCGAGCGGGTGAGTTTTCTTCGGATCATGGGTTTGTCTCTCTCGGTCTGAGCGGATCGGATGGCGGCAGTGTCGATGGAGGTCTTTCGACCTCACTGCACCCACGGTGCAGTGTGCCGGAAGGGGCGCCCCCCCATTTTCGTGGTTTGCGATGGGCCCCGTATCGGACGGCGCCGACTTGACAGGGCCATCTGGCCGCCGAAGATGAAAAGTCCATTCCCCCCACAGGAGACACCCATGCTCGGAAACATCGATGCGGTGGCGAATCTCGCGGTGAAAGACATGACCGTGGCGCGCCGTTTCTACGAAGACACCTTGGGCCTTGCGCAGGTCGATTCGGAGGGCGACGAGGTCGCCGTCTACCAAAGCGGCAACACGCGCGTCCAGGTGTACCGCTCGTCGTTCGCAGGCACGAACCAGGCCACGGCCGTGAGCTGGCAGGTCGGCGCGGACATCGAGCGCCTCGTCGCCGCGCTCAAGGCCAAGGGCGTGCGCTTCGAGCACTACGACATGCCCGAGACGAAACGCGAAGGCGACCTCCACGTCGCGGACGGCATGAAGATGGCGTGGTTCAAGGACCCGGACGGGAACATCCTGCACCTGATCGGCGGCTGAGGCACTGGCCGTCCGGCATCCCTCGTTTGGGGGAAGTAAAAAGCGACGCGCTGCGGACAATCCCTCCTGCCATGCACCGCGTGGCATGAGGAGTCAGCCCATGCGCGCACCGTCGCCCGAGCCGTCAACGTCTGAGCCACCCGCGCGCCCCGAGCGCGTCGCGGTCATCGCCATCCACGGCGTGGCCGACCAGAAGGCCGGCGACACGGCCCGCGCCATCGCCTCATTGATGCTCAACAACCCCGGCCCCGGCACGACCTACCGCCAGGCCGACTGCGACACCCACCTGCTGCCGGTGCCGCCGCTGACGTCGATGGTGCAGCAGCGCACCGGGCATCAAGACAAGAACGAGAAGGCCGCCACGGAAGGTGCCGCCGCGCAGAAGGCGTATGTGCCGCCTGTGCGCAAGGCGATGCGGCAGTCGAAGACCTCGGACTTCAGCGCCGACGACTGGATCTCGACCGCCGAGTCCGACGATGCGGGCGTGGTGCGCGCCGCCAAAGGGCGCGGGCCGCTCACGCCGCGCGAGCTGAAGAAGAGCAACCCCGACATCGCCTTCAGCGACTACCTGCTGTTCAAGTCGCAACGCGCCGAGCCCGACCACGAGGCCTACGAAGCCACGCGCGTGCGCATGACACGCGACGCCACCGATGCCCACGGGCAGCCGGTGCAGCAGCGCATCGACGTGCACGAGATGTACTGGGCCGACCTGTCGCGCCTGCCGGGCTCGGTGGCGCGCATCGTCGCCGAGCTGTTCACCATCGTGTTCCGCCTCTCGCAGCTGGGCCGCGATGCGGTGGACCGGGCTGCCGAAGCGGCGGGTGCGAACAAGAAGCCCCGGCCGCCGAGTGCTCGGCGCTGGGCTTGGCTGGCTAAGCTGCAGACTGCGCTCGACTGGGCTTTTGCCAACCTGCTGGCGAACCTCTTTCTGCAGCTGCTGCTGGTCGGGCTGGTGATCGGGGGGCTCGGCGGCCTGGCGCGGGCCGAGCCCGCGTCGGGTGCTTCGTCGCTCACCGAGCTGCTGCGACGGGTGCTGGCCGTGGTCGTGCCCGTGCTGGCCTTCTGGTGGTACTGCTACGAAGCGCGCAGCAAGGTCTCCGCACGGATCATGGTGGGTCTGTACGCGTTGCTGGCGGTGTGGCTCCTGTGGACACAGCTGCCCGCCCATTGGGTGGTCGGCGTGACGTGGGTGGCGCTGCTCGTGGCGCTGAGCGACCGCGCCCTGCGCATCGCGCGCGACCGCTTTCCGGCCGCGCGCACCTGGGGGCTCGGCCTGATGGCGCTGACCGTGGGGGCGCTGCTCGTGCATGTGGCCATCAACGCCGCGGCGGCGGGTGGCACCGACGACCTGCGCCACTGGGTGCGCGCCGGCATGCGGGTGATCGAGTACCTGCTGATCGGCGTCGTGGCCTGGTGGGGTGGGGCCGGCGTGTTGCTCATCGCCTGGCTCATCGCCGGGCAGACCGTGCCCGACCGCAACGCGGCGGCGCGCGCCAGCATCGCGACGGGGCGGCTGGGGCTGTTCGTGTCGCTGGCGGCGTTCGTGGCGCTGACGATGGTGGCGTGGGCCGTGCTGACGAACCTCGTGGAATTTGGCGCGAACAACGTCGACTACAGATCGTTCTGGTTCCCCAAGGACGGGTACTGGCCCGATGGTGCGAAGTTCCTGCGCAACCGCTACGAGAAAAGCACGCAGGCCTTCGCGTTGACGGCGGGCCTCACGCTGTCGCTGTTGGTCTATCTGGTCGCAGTGCTGGTGCCCAGCCTGTTCGCCGAACTCAAGGTGGTTTTCGGCACGTCGGAGGGCCTGGGCCTGTGGCTCGGCGCAGGCTACCGGCGGCTCGACCGTTTCGTCACCATCCTCACGACTGCCAGTGTGCTGATCGCCTGCGCGGTCGCGCTGCTGCTGGTGCTCAAGCAATGCGGTGTCTCGGTGGGAGGGAGGATCGACGCCGCAGTCATCTGGGTGTCGGCGCTGTCGCAAAGCGGCCTCAAGCCGCTGATCTTCACGGCCGCCACGCTGACCGCCGCCGTCTCGCTGCTCGGAGGTTTCCTGTCGCGCACCGTGCCGGGCCTGCGCATGCCGCTCGATGTGGCGCTCGACGTCGACGGCCACTTCCGCGAGTTTCCGCGCCGCGCCATTCCGCGTGCGCGCATCTTCTCGCGCTATGTGTCACTGCTGGAGCATGTGGCGGCGCAAGGCTACGACCGCATCGTGATCGTCGCCCACAGCCAGGGCACGGTGATCTCGACGGAGCTGCTGCGCTACCTGCAGTTCCGCGCCGAGCAGAAGGTCGACACGCGCGTGACGGAACTCTGGGCGGCGCTCAACAAGAGCCGGCTGCTGCTGCTCACCGCCGGCTGCCCGCTGCGCCAGCTGTACGCGGCGCGCTTTCCGCACCTCTATGCGTGGGTGACGGCGGAAGACGCGAACGGCGGCGGGCCGAGCGCGGCCAAGGTCGGCGTGGACCGCTGGGTCAACCTCTACACGGCCGGCGACTATGTCGGGCGCTGGCTCTGGGGCCCCGACGACAAGTCGTACGCGCAGGTGAGCGTGCCGCCGGCATGGTGCGCCACGGCCGAGCACGAGGCGTGCCTCGGCCGCGGCGCCCACACGCACTACTTCGACCTCGACCAGGCGCACGTTGCGCGATGGATCGACTGGATGGTGACGGCGCCGCGCTGAACTGGGCGCCCACAAAAAAGCCGACCCGCAGGTCGGCTTCCTTCAGGGCGAGAACGCCGGCTTCAACCGAAGTTCTTGGCCGCGAAGTCCCAGTTGGCCAGCTTGGCCAGGAAGGTTTCGACGAACTTCGGGCGCAGGTTGCGGTAGTCGATGTAGTACGCGTGTTCCCACACGTCCACGGTCAGCAGCGCGGTGTCGGCGGTGGTCAGCGGCGTGCCGGCGGCGCCGGTGTTCACGATGTCCACCGAGCCGTCGGCCTTCTTCACGAGCCAGGTCCAGCCCGAGCCGAAGTTGCCCACGGCCGACTTCACGAAGGCTTCCTTGAAGGCGTCGTAGCTGCCCCATTTGGCATCGATGGCCTTGGCCAGTGCACCGGTGGGAGCACCGCCGCCTTGCGGCTTCATGCAGTTCCAGAAGAAGGTGTGGTTCCAGAT
>NZ_CALRZC010000302.1:0-8252 GCF_943372545.1 Variovorax sp. YR752
GGCCGGCCCGCGAGCCGGTGGCTGCGCGGGCAGCGTGCGCAGCGCACCGGTGGCCCCCAGCGGCAGCGGCGTGGCGGCCTGCCAGCCGCGCGCGAAGCGGGCGAGTGCGGCGTCGTGCCGCGGCGGCGCGATGAACGTGACGCCGAAGGGCAGCTGCGCCGCCGTGGTGCCGGCCGGCAGCGCCAGCGCGCACCAGTCGAGCAGGTTGACGAAGTTGGTGTAGTGGCCGAGCCGCGAGTTGACGCCGACCGGGTCGGCATCGATCTCGGTGAAACGCGGGTGGCCGGTGGTGGTGGGCACCATCAGCAGCTCGCAGGACGACCACAGCGCCTGCGCCTGCTGCGCCAGTGCGCGCAGCTGGTACTGCGCGACGAAGGCGTCGGTGGCGCTCATGCCGATCGCCTTCTCGATCACGCGCTTCACGGTCGGATCGAAGGCCTCGGGTTGCTGTTCGAGCAGCGTGCGCACCGCGGCGTGGCGCTCGGCGACCCAGGGGCCGTCGTAGAGCAGCGCGGCGATCTGATGCAGCGGTGCAAAGTCCAGCGGCACCACGGTGTGGCCGAGGGCCGCCAGTTGCTCGACGGCCTGCGGCCAGGCGCCTTCGTAGCCGGCGTCGCCGAAGAACAGCGGCTGCATCGGCACACCGATGCGCAGCTTCGGCGCATAGGCCATCGGCCCGGTGCCGAAGCGGCTGTAGGCGTCGTCGGCGTCCGGGCCTTCGATCGTGGCGAGCACAGCCGCGGCGTCATCGACCGTGTGCGCGAACACCGACACACAGTCCAGGCTGCGGCAGGCTGGCAGCACGCCGGCGGTGCTGACGCGCCCCGGCGTCGGCTTCAGGCCGACGAGCTGGTTGAAGCCGGCCGGCACGCGGCCCGAGCCGGCGGTGTCGGTGCCCAGCGAGAATGGCACGTCGCCGCGCCCGACCAGCACCGCCGAGCCCGAACTGGAGCCGCCACTGATGCGCTCGGCGGCCAGCGTGCTGGCCGGCCGGCCGTAGGGCGAGCGGGTGCCGACCAGCCCGGTGGCGAACTGGTCGAGGTTCGTCTTGGCGATCCACACCGCGCCAGCGGCCTCGAGCCTTTGCACCACCGTCGCGCTACGTTCGGCGCGGTGGGCGAAGGCCGGGCAGGCGGCGGTGGTGTCGATGCCCGCGATGTCGATGTTGTCCTTCACCGCGAAGGGCACACCGAACAGCGGCATCGCGGCGAGCAGCGCGTTGCGGTCGGCGTGGCCCGCGGCGGCCTGCTCGAGTGCGGCGAGGCGGGCCTGCAGCTCGGCGTCGCCGACCAGCCGGATCACCGCCGCGTCGTTCATCCGCGCTGCCAGTCGGGCGCGCAGCGTGCCCAGCAAGGCGACGGGCGAGGCACCATCGCGGTAGGCGAGCTGCCAGTCGGACACGGTGACGAGGGGCGGATTCACGGTTTTAGTGCACCTGCTGGTATACAAGCAGGGATTCAGCAGGAACCGTGCCACGGTTCGCGGACCGGGTGTTCTCCTTGGTGGGGGCGGTGGGCGTGCCGATCAGCCGGCCGCTGCGCCGGCCCGTGGCGGTGCGTCGCGCGCCGGAATGGGGCGGCCGTTCAGTCTGTCAGCGCAGCGCGAAGTCGACGACGACGCCGGCGAACACCGCGAAGCCGACCCAGTGGTTGAGCCGGAAGGCGCGGAAGCAGCCCTCGCGCGTGCGCGTGCGGATCAGCGTGTAGTGCCACAGCGCGATCGCGCTGGCGACAGCCAGGCCGGCGTAGTACGGCCAGGCCAGGCCGAGTCCAGCGCCCAACGCCGCCCAGATCGCGATGAAGGCGGCGTAGAAGGCCATCACGCCCGCCACGTCGAAGCGGCCGAGCGTGATCGCCGAGGTGCGGATGCCGATCTTCAGGTCGTCGTCGCGATCGACCATCGCGTACTCGGTGTCGTAGGCCAGCACCCAGAACAGGTTGCCCAGCAGCAGCCACCAGGCCAGCGCCGGCACCGCGCCGGTCACCGCCGAGAAGGCCATCGGGATGCCGAAGCTGAAGGCCACGCCGAGCACCGCCTGCGGCATCGAGAAGAAGCGTTTGGTGAAGGGATAGAAGATCGTCACCGCCAGCGCCGCGACGCTCCACAGGATGGTGGCGAGATTGGTGGTCAGCACCAGCAGAAAGGCAGCGAAGGCGAGCACGGCGCCGAACACCAGCGCCTCGCGTGCCGAGATCGCGCCGCTGGTCACCGGGCGCTGCGCGGTGCGCTTGACGTGGCGGTCGAACTCGCGGTCGGCGACGTCGTTGACCGCGCAGCCGGCGCTGCGCATCAGGAAGGTTCCGATCACGAAGACCGCGAGCAGGTGCCAGCCGGGGGAGCCCTGCGCGGCGATCCACAGCGCCGACAGCGTGGGCCACAGCAGCAGGTAGCTGCCGGCCGGGCGGTCCCAGCGGATCAGGTTCAGGTAGTGCGCCAGGCGCGACGGGGCGGCGAGCGTGTTCATGGCGGGATTGTGCGACGCCCGGCGAGACGACTGCACGGGCGCAAGATCTCGCCTTGCACATGAACGACAACTAGACTATTCTTTCACCTGAGATGAGCGCGATCCCCCTGCCCTCCCGCCGCCAGCCGGCCCGCGATGGTGCCGCCGAGTCCGTCGTGCTGGCCACCGCCACGCAGCGCGCCGCTGCGCTGCTCGGGCTGAACGGCGCCGCGCTGGCGCGCATCCTCGGTGTCAGCGAAGCGACGGTGTCGCGCATGCTGCGGGGCGAGCGCGGCCTGCCGCCCGAGTCGAAGGAAGGCGAACTGGCGCTGCTGCTGGTGCGGCTGTACCGCTCGCTCGACGCGCTGGTCGGCAACGACGAGTCGCGCCGCCTGGCCTGGATGCGCAGCCCGAACGACGCGCTCGGCGGCGTGCCGGCCACGCTGATCCTCGGCGCGCAGGGCCTGGTCGCCGCAGTGGCTTACCTCGACGCGATGCGCGCTCCCGTCTGAACAGGGTTCGAGTGCAAGCCTGGCGCGACGAGTGGTTCGCCACACCGCTGCGCAGCGCCACGGCGCTGCTGTGGCGCGGCGTCGAGGCGCAGCATCGGGTGGCGACGCTGCGCCTGGTCGACAGCCTCGATGACCAAGCCACGCTGGAGCGCCTGCTCGACGCCAGCAAGCCGCCGCTGCCACCGGCCGCCGAAGGATTGCACTACCTGCTGGCCACGCCCTTTCGCTACCGCTCGCCGCACGGCTCGCGCTTTCGCGGCGGGACCGACGCCGGCGTCTGGTACGGCGCGAAGGAACGCGAGACGGCCTGCACCGAAGTCGGCTACTGGCGCTGGCGCTTCCTGATCGACAGCGAGGGGTTGCGCGGTGGCGAGTTGGTCACCGAACACACCTTCCTCCAGGCGCAGGTCAAGGGCGCGGTGATCGACCTGCGCCGCGAGCCCTGGTCCGCGTCCGCGGCCTCCTGGACGCAACGCAACGACTACGGCCCTTGCCAGGCGCTGGCCCGCGCGGTGCGTGCGCAGAGCAAGGCGACGTGGATCCGCTATGCCTCGGTGCGGCGCAGCGGCGGAACGTGCGGCGCGGTGCTGGCCCCGCAGGCGCTGAGCCTGCCACAGTCGCATCGCCTGGAGACCTGGGTCTGCAAGGTCACCGCCACGCAGGCCTTGATGCTGCACGACGAGGACCGGTTGACGATCCCGATCGAAGCTTGATCGGGCTCAGGAATCCATCTGCTTGTGAAAGACCAGCCCGGCGTGCTCACGCAGCGCGTGGAAGCTGATCTTCGGCCAGTTCTCCTGCATCGCACGCAGTTCGCCGGCGTACTCGAGCAGCACGCAGGGCGCGTCGACGGCGTCGTAGGCCACGCGGTGCGAGTTGCCGTCGATGAAGCGTTTCAGTTCGCGCTCGTCGGCGGCAGCGCCCTCACCGGTCTGGCAGGTCACCCAGCGCGCCACGTTGTAGCGCGCCGGGGTGATGCGTGCCTTGCAGCCGTACTCGTGCTCGAGCCGGTGCGCCACCACCTCGAACTGCAGCTGGCCGACCGCGCCGAGCAGCAGCATCGAGCCGCCCACCGGGCGGAACACCTGGATCGCGCCCTCCTCGCCGAGCTGGGTCAGGCCGGCACGCAGCTGCTTGGTCTTCAGCGGGTCGGCCACCTCGACGCTGCGGAACATCTCCGGCGCGAAGAATGGCAGCCCGGTGAACTGCAGGCTCTCGCCCTCGGTCAGCGTGTCGCCGAGCTGCAGCACGCCGTGGTTGGGAATGCCGATGATGTCGCCGGCGAAGGCCTCGTCGAGCAGCTCGCGGCGCTGAGACAGGAAGCTGACCACCGTGTTCGGCCGCAGCTCCTTGCCCGAGCGAACCACCTTCAGCCGCATGCCGCGCTCGAAGTGGCCCGAGGCCACACGCACGAAGGCGATGCGGTCGCGGTGCGCCGGGTCCATGTTGGCCTGGATCTTGAAGACCACGCCGCTGAACTTGGCCTCGTCGGGCTGCACCTCGCGCTGGATGGCGTGGCGCGAGCCGGGGCTGGGGGCGAGGTCGACCAGCGCGTCCAGCACCTCCTGCACGCCGAAGTTGTTGATCGCCGAGCCGAAGAACATCGGTGTCTGGTGGCCTTCGAGAAACTGCTGCTCGTCGAAGGCCGGTGCGGCCTCCTGCACCAGCTCCACCTCGTTGGCGGCCTGCTCGTAGGCGGCACCGAAGCGCTGCTTCAGCGCCGGGTTGGCAATGCCGTCGACGATCTCGTCGCCGCCTTCCTTGACCCGGTCCTCGCCGGGCGAGAACACGCGCATCTGATCCTTGCGCAGGTCGAGCACGCCGCCGAACAGCTTGCCCATGCCGACCGGCCAGGTGAAGGGCACCACGCCCATGCCCAGCTCGCGCTCGATCTCGTCCATCAGCGCCAGCGGCTCCTGCACCTCGCGGTCCATCTTGTTGACGAAGGTGAGGATGGGCGTGTTGCGCGCGCGGCAGACCTGCAGCAGCCGCCGGGTCTGCGGCTCGACGCCGTTGGCCGCGTCGATCACCATCAGCGCGGCGTCCACCGCAGTCAGCACGCGGTAGGTGTCTTCGGAGAAGTCCTGGTGGCCAGGTGTGTCGAGCAGGTTGATGACGCAGTCGCGGTACTCCATCTGCATCACCGACGACGCCACCGAGATCCCGCGCTGCTTCTCGATCTCCATCCAGTCGGAGGTGGCGTGGCGCGAGGCCTTGCGCGCCTTCACCGACCCGGCGATCTGGATCGCGCCGGAGAACAGCAGCAGCTTCTCCGTCAGCGTGGTCTTGCCGGCGTCGGGGTGCGAAATGATGGCGAAGGTGCGACGGCGGCGCACCTGCGGGCTGAGTTCGGACATGGGTGGCTGCGGCGCGGCAGGGGCCGCGCGGCGCTCGGGATGGGACAGCACGGATTATCCGCCGCCGCGCCCCCACGCACCGCGCGCGGCTGCGTGCTGTCACGGCGATGTCACGGACGGGCGCGAACCTTCGCGGTTTGTCCACTCGCAACGCCATGCCGCGCCACGCCATGCACAAGCTCTCCCTGCGCCTGATCGCCTTCGCCACCACGAGCTGGGCGCTGCTGGGCGTACCGCTCGCCCAGGCCGCCGATGTGACCGTCACGCCGGTGTGGCGCTACGCCCATGCGAGCCCGCAGAAGTCGGAGATCGTCGCCTACGACCGCCACACCGACACGCTGTGGGTTGCCGGCGTCGCAGGGGTGGAGGTGCTGCACCGCAAGAGCGGCTCGCAGGCCGCCTACCTCGCGGTGGGCCACCTCGGCGCCGTCAACAGCGTGGCCATCCACGACGGCCTGGCCGCGCTGGCGATCGAGAACACCCAGGACCGCACCCGCCCCGGCGTGGTGGCGTTCTTCGACACGCGCAGCCTGCAGCAGCGCGGCGCGCCGGTGACGGTCGGTGCCCTGCCCGACATGCTCACCTTCACGCCCGACGGCCGCAGCCTGCTGGTCGCCAACGAGGGCACCCCCAATGCGCGGCCGACGCCCGCCGGGCTCGATCCGGCCGACCCGCCGGGCAGCGTCAGCATCATCGACGTGCGCTCGCGCAAGGTGAGCACGCTGGCCATTGATCCGTCCATCCCCGGCTACGACAGCCTGCGCCTGTTCCCGGCGGCCGGCACGCTGCCCACGCAACCGGCCAGCTACAGCCCCTACGGCCCCGAGCCGGAGTACATCGCCGTCGACCGGGAGGGCCGCTACGCCTATGTCGGCCTGCAGGAGGCCAACGGCATCGCGGTGCTGGACCTGCGCAAGCGTCGCTTCGAGAAGATCTACAGCCTCGGCCTGAAGGACTTCAGCCTGGCCGGCAACGAGATCGACCCGAGCGACCAGGATGGCCGCATCGAGTTGCGCAGCGTGCCGGTCAAGGGCCTGTACCAGCCCGACACCCTCGCCAGCTACGAACACCGCGGCCGCACCTACCTGGTGATGGCCAACGAAGGCGACGCGCGCGACAACGGCGACGGCGACAGCGAGGACGAGCGCCGCGGCGGATCGGGCAATGCCTCGATCGAGTACGTGCCCGACGGCACCGAACTCGCCCGCACCAACTTCTCCAACATCGACTCCGCGCGCGGCGGGCCGCTGGTCAAGTTCGGCGGCCACTCGTTCTCGATCCGCGACAACCACGGCCGCATCGTGTTCGACAGCGGCAGCCAGCTCGACGCCGAGGCGATCCGCCTGGGCATCTACGACGACGGCCGCAGCGACAACAAGGGCGTCGAGCCCGAGGGCCTGGCGCTGCTGAAGATCAAGGGCCGGGTGCTGGCCTTCGTCGGCCTGGAGCGCACGCTGAGCGCCGCCTTCGCGGTCTACGACATCACCGACCCGCATGCTGTCGAGTACATCGACATGATCGTCAGCCCGGGCGACGTGTCGCCCGAGGGGCTGAAGGCGTTCAAGGCTGGCGGCAGGTACTACCTCGCGGTCGCGAACGAGGTCAGCGACACCACGTCGCTGTTCGAGATCGCGCTGCACAAGAGGCACGGCCATGCCCGGGACGACCGGGACGAAGAAGACGAAGCGCGCGACGAGGCCGACGACCGCTGATCCGCTCCGGCCTGGCGCTGGCACACTGGCGCCCATGCCGGAACTGCCGGACATCACCGTCTACGTCGAGAGCCTGGACAGCAAGCTGCGCGGCGCCACGCTTGCGCGCGTGCGGGTGATGAACCCCTTCCTGCTGCGCACCGCGCAGCCGGCCATCACCTCCGCCGAGGGCCGGCGCGTGGCGGGCGTCGAGCGCCTTGGCAAGCGCGTCGTCATCGCGCTGGAAGGCGAACTGTTCATGGTCATCCATCTGATGATCGCCGGCAGACTGCTGTGGCTGGCCGCCGGCGCCAAGCCAGCGAAGTCCGCACTGGCTGCCTTCGAGTTCGACGCCGGCACGCTGGTGTTCACCGAGGCCGGCACGAAGCGGCGCGCCTCGCTGCACCTGCTGGCCGGGCGCGAGGCGCTGGCGGCCGCCGACCCGGGCGGCATCGAACCGCTGGCCGCGGACCTGCCTGCGTTCGCCGAACGCCTGCAGTCCGAGAACCACACGCTCAAGCGCTCGCTGACCAATCCTCGGCTGTTCAGCGGCATCGGCAACGCGTACTCCGACGAGATCCTGCACCGCGCTCGCCTGTCGCCGGTGGTGCTGACGCGCTCGCTCGATGCCGAGGCGATGCGGCGGCTGCACGAGGCCACGCGCGCGGTGCTCGACGAGTGGTCCGATCGGCTGCGCGGCGAGGCCGCGCGCAGCGGCGGCTGGCCGAAGCAGGTCACGGCCTTCCGCCCGGAGATGGCGGTGCACGGCCGCTACGGCCTGCCCTGCCCGGTCTGTGCCTCACCGGTGCAGCGCATCGTGCATGCCGACAACGAGACCAACTACTGTGCGCGTTGCCAGACCGGCGGCAAGCTGCTGGCCGACCGGGCTCTGTCGCGCCTGCTCAAGGCGAGCTGGCCGAAGCACATCGACGACATCGACCCGTGATGCGGCCTCGGCGCGGCGTCAGTCCGCCAGAAACGGCTTGACCACGGCGAGCAGCCGCTCGACGTAGGCGTCCTTCTCGCCCACCGGGGCGGCGTAGTGCAGGGCTTGCGCGGCCGCCTCGACGCCGGCGCGCTTGGACATCATCCACGCGGCGAGGTACTGCGCGGAGAGGCAGCCGCCCGCCGTGGCGACCGGGCCGCGCGCATGGAAGGGCGCGTCGATCACCCGCACGCCGGCCTCGATCACCCAGGGCTTGGTGGTCAGGTCGGTGCAGGCCGGCACATCGGCGATCAGCCCGAGCCG
>NZ_CALRZC010000303.1:0-8229 GCF_943372545.1 Variovorax sp. YR752
GGCCCGAGGTGCCCAGCGCCTTCATCAGGTCGCCCATGGTCTTGGCATCGAAGGCGGCCTGTGACCAGGCGGCCTGGGCGGCCTGGGGCAGCAGCCCCAGCCCGGCCAGCGCGGCCGCGACGGACGCACTGCGCGCCAGCATGTCTCGACGGGTCTGCATCGCTTGTCTCCTCGGCGCGGATGTGTCCAGCCTGCCGTGCATGGTGGACCGCCGCCTGGCGAAACCCCATTACCCAAATGGGCTATCGGGCCTCACCCATCGCGGTAATAGACGCTGGGGCGGGCTTGCCGCGCTAATGGGCGCCGTACTGGAGACAAGCATGAACTTCGACAAGGAATTCGACGCCTCGGGGCTCGCCTGCCCGCTGCCCATCGTGAAGACGAAGAAGTCGCTCGCCGACATGGCGCCGGGCCAGGTGCTGCGCGTCGTCGCCACCGACCCGGGCTCGGTGTGCGACATGGCGGCCTTCGCCGAGCAGACCGGCAACGCGCTGCTCGAATCGGGCTCCGAGGGCGGCAAGTACGTCTTCTTCCTGCGCAAGGCCTGAGCCCATGGCCACCAAGAAGATGGCGATCATCGCCACCAAGGGGGCGCTGGACATGGCGTACCCGCCGTTGATCCTCGCCTCCACGGCGGCGGCGCTGGGTTGGGAAGTGCAGGTGTTCTTCACCTTCTACGGCCTGCAGCTCCTGCGCAAGGACCTGAGCGGCATCGCCATCAGCCCGCTGGCCAACCCGGCCATGCCGATGCCCGTGCCCATGCCGGTGATCGTCTCGGTGCTGCCAGGCATGCAGGCCATGGCCACCTCGATGATGAAGGCCAAGATGAAGAAGAAGGGCGTGGCCTCGCTGACCGAGCTGCGCGACCTGTGCCTGGAAGCCGATGTCAAGTTCATCGCCTGCCAGATGACGGTCGACCTGTTCGAGTTCGACAAGAGCGACTTCATCGACGGCATCGAATACGGCGGCGCGGCGACCTTCATGAAGTTCGCCGGCGAGACCGACGTCTGCCTGTTCATCTGAGGCGCCGCATGAAACGCCTGCTGACGGCGCTGCTCGCGCTGTTCGGGTTGCTCGGCGCGCCTGCCTGCTTCGCGATCGGCCCCTACCTCACGGGCACCGCCCTGCCGGCGGGCGAACTGCCCGCCCTGATGGCGCAGCTCGAGCAGAAGCTGCGCGCCGACGGCTTCGACGTGATCGGCCGCCACCTGCCGCGCGGCCTGCCGCAGCAGGGCAGCGTCGTGATCACCGATGCGAAGCTGCTCGACGTGGTGCGCGCGGCCGGCGGGCCGGCGATCGTGGCCGCGGCGATCCGCGTCGGCGTGAAGAGCGACGGCACCGTCTCGTACATGAACCCCGACTACTGGGGCCGGGCCTACCTGCGTGGCCAGTTCGACGCCGCGCAGCCGGCGATCCGCTCGGTGCGCGAGCGCCTGGCCCATGCGCTGGGTGCCGGTGCGGCCTTCGGCGGCGACGTGCCCGAGGCCGAGCTGGCGAACTACCGCTACATGTTCGGCATGGAGCGCATCGACTCGCCGCGCAACGAGCTCAACGCCTTCGGAAGCTTCGACGAAGCCTTGCGCACCGTGCGCGACAACCTCGCCAAGGGCACCGGCCGGACGGCACCGGTCTACGAGGTGGTGATGCCGCAGGCGCAGCTCGCCGTGTTCGGCGTGGCGATGAACGACCCCGACTCCGGCGAAGGCGGGTGGGTGAACACCATCGGCGCCGACCATGTCGCGGCGCTGCCCTACGAGATCTTCATCGTCGGCGGCAAGGTCTACGCGCTGTACGGCCGCTACCGCATTGCGCTGTCGTGGCCGGCGCTGGGCATGGGGCAGTTCATGCGCATCGTGCGCGCGCCCGATGCCATCCACCAGACGATGGGGCGCCTGGCCGGCGCGCCGGCGCCCTGATCGCTCAGCCGCAGGAGCTCGACGATGGAACTGGCCACCGACCCCGCCACCCTGGTGATCTGGGGCGGCTTCGCGCTCGCCTTCGTGTTCGGTGCGATCGCCAACAAGGCGAACTTCTGCACCATGGGCGCGGTGTCCGACGTCGTCAACATGGGCCACTGGGGGCGCATGCGCATGTGGCTGCTGGCCATCGCGGTGGCCATCGTCGGTGCCAACCTGCTCGGCCATGCCGGCCTCGTCGACCTGTCGAAGAGCGTCTACCAGCGCCCGACGCTGAACTGGCTGTCGCTGCTGCTCGGCGGCACCTTGTTCGGCGTGGGCATGTCGCTGGCCGGCGGCTGCGCGAACAAGAACCTGATCCGCGTCGGCGGCGGCAGCGTGCGTTCGCTGGTGGTGCTGACCTTCCTGGCCATCTCGGCGTACATGACGCTCAAGGGCCTGTTCGGTCAATGGCGCGCCAGCTGGCTCGACCCGGTGGCGATCGACCTCGCCCGCTTCGGGCTGAAGGACCAGAGCATCGCCTCGATGCTCGCGCAAGCCAGTGGCCTGGCGCCGAAGACCGCACTGCTTGCCGCGATGGCTGCGTTCGCCGTGCCGCTGCTGCTGTTCGTCTTTGCGGACCGGCGGTTCCGCGCCAGCCCGACGCAGTGGCTGGCCGGGCTGGTGATCGGCGCCATCGTCACCGGCGGCTGGTACGTGTCGGGCCACCTCGGCTTCGGCGAGAACCCGGACACGCTGGAGATGGGCTACTTCGCCACCAACACCCGCACCATCGAATCGCTCAGCTTCGTCGCGCCGCTGGCCTACAGCCTGGAACTGCTGATGCTGTGGACCGACAAGTCGCTGCACCTGAGTTTCGGCATCGCCACCGCGCTGGGCGTGGTGCTCGGCTCGGCGGCTTGGGCGCTGGCCACGCGCAAGTTCCGCTGGGAAGGCTTTGCCTCGCTGCAGGACCTGCGCGACCAGCTGATCGGCGCGATGCTGATGGGTTTCGGTGGCGTCACCGCGATGGGCTGCACGGTCGGCCAGGGGCTCACCGGCGTGTCGACGCTGGCGCTGGGCTCGTTCATCGCGCTGGCCGGCATCGTCGGCGGTGCGGTCGCGACGCTCAAGTACATCACCTGGCGGGCCGAGCGCGAGGATTGATCAAACGAGTGCGTTGAAGTGACAAGTTGCCTGCACTCCCGTCACAAATCACTTCAGTGCCCGTCCTGGCTGCCGACAACCCGAGCAAACCGTGGCCTTTGACCTCGGAAGTGCGCGAGGCTTGTCATGTTCATCAGTCGTATGCGGCTCGTGGTGCCGCTTGTCGTCCTGCTCGCCGCCTGTGGCGGCGGTGACGATCCCGTCTCGGCCCGGCAAGCGCCGGGCCGGGGAGCGCACAGCGCCGTCGTGAGTGTCACGCTCGAGCCGGCGGGCCCGCATTGCAGCCAAGGCGGCAGCCGGATCGAGACCGGCTACGACGCTGACGCCAACGGCACGCTCGAATCAGGCGAAGTCAGCGCCGTGCAGTACGCCTGCCACGGCGCGCCCGGCAGCGACGGCAGCAGTGGCAGCGACGGCAGCAGTGGCGCGACGAGCCTGGTGCGCATCGAGAGCGAAACAGCCGGCGCCCACTGCGCCGACGGTGGCTCGAAGATCAGCGTCGGCCTCGACGCCGACAGCAACGGCGTGCTCGACCTTGCCGAGGTCACCAGCACCAGCTACGTGTGTGCCGGCGCCGATGGGGTGGACGGCGTCGACGGCGCCGATGGCACGAACGGGACGAACGGCACGAACGGTACGAACGGTACGAACGGATCCAACGGCCTGAACAGCCTCATCGCCATCGTCGACGAGGCGGCCGGCGCCCACTGCGCCTTCGGCGGCAAGAAGGTGAGCTCCGGTCCGGACGCCAACGCCAACCAGGTGCTCGACGTCGGCGAGGTGACGAACACCGAGTACGTCTGCAACGGTGCCACCGGCGCCGGCGGGCTGGCATGGGTCAATGTCACGGGCACGAGCCAGGCGATGGCCGGCAACACCGGATACCTGGCCAGCAGTGCGTCGCAGCTCACGCTGACATTGCCCGCCAGCCCGAACCTCGGCGACGTCGTCGCCGTCACCGGCGCGGGCTTCGGCGGCTGGAAGATTGCGCAGAACGCCGGTCAGTTCATCACCGCACGCAACCTGAGCAACGACATGCTTGCCGGCGCGGTGTGGCGCGCCTCGGGCCCGAACAGTGGCTGGACGGGGGCCGTTTCGTCGAGCAGCGGCCGCACGCTTGTCGGCATCTCCTGGGGCAGCCAGATCCAGGTCTCCGACGACGCGGGTGCCACCTGGACGGCGCGCGAGTCGAGCCGGCAATGGATGAGGGTGGCCTCGTCGGCCGACGGCAGCAAGCTGGTGGCGGTGACGTACGGCGACCAGATCTTCACCTCGACCGACTCCGGCGTCAGCTGGACCGCGCGGGACAGCGCGCGCGTCTGGTGGGGCGTGGCCTCGTCACAGGATGGCAACAGCCTCGTCGCGGTGGTCAACGGCGGCCAGATCTACACCTCCACCGATTCAGGCGCCAGCTGGACGGCGCGCGACAGCAACCGCACCTGGGACGCCGTGGCCTCCTCGGCCGACGGCAGCAAGCTGGTGGCGGCGGCATTCGGCGACCAGATCTACACCTCCACCGACTCGGGTGCCACCTGGACCGCACGCGACTCGAGCCGCGGCTGGCAGGCCGTCGCATCCTCATCGGACGGCAACAAGCTCGTCGCAGTGGGCACTTCCACCCAGATCTACACCTCCACCGATGCCGGCCTGAACTGGACGCCGCGCGAGAGCGCGCGCAATTGGATCGCCGTCGTCTCGTCGGCCGACGGCAGCCAGCTCATGGCAGCGGTTCAGGGTGGACAGATCTACGTCTCGAGCGACTCGGGCGCGACATGGACGCCCCGCGAGTCCGCGCGCAACTGGGTGGCGCTGGCCAGTTCGGCCGACGGCAGCCGGCTGGCCGCCTTCGAAGCCGGCAACGGGCTCGTCTACACCTCGGCGGCCGGCCGCAGCACGGTGGGTACCTCCGGCAGCGTCAGCGGCGGCCTGTACGACGCGCTGACGCTGCAGTACGTCGGCGGCGGCGAGTTCGTCAGCGTGCAGCACGCGCTGACCGGTTCGTTGCACATGGAGTGAGCGTGTGAGCGGTCGGGCGCTCAGGCGCCGCAGACCGCCGCCGGCGCATTCAGCCGCGCCGCGATCGGGCCGCCTGCCTCCGCGCCATGCTGCGCATGCAGCGCCAGCACCTGTTCGGCCAGCTGCGTGAAGTGCAGCGCGCCACGCGCGACCTCGCGCTGCAGCGCCTGCCCGGCATCACCGGCGCACCAGGCGCGGTAGGAGTCGGCGAGCGACGGAAAGAGTTGCCGACGCACGCCGTCGAATCCGGCGAACCAGAAGTGGATCGAACTGGCCGAGCTCTCGGCCAGCAGCGTGGGCAGCGTGTGCGTGAAGTCGGCGATGTGGTCGCGCACGGCACGCACCAGCAGTTCGGTGCGCCGCTCGTGCAGTGCCAGCCGCATCGCCGCCCAGCCCGGCTCCAGCCAGCGCCCGGCGCGGTGTTCGCCGATCTCGTGCAGCACCAGGGTGCGGCTCTGCTCGTCGAGCAGGCGCGGCAGCGCGGCGTGGAAGTCTTCCTCCAGCCCGTAGGCCTGCGAGACGGCGCGGAACGGGCCCTCGAGCTTCTTCAGGCCCAGTGCCTCGAACTTCTCCCACAGCCAGCGCGCCATCGACTCGCGGCGCAGCACGATCGTGTTGCCCTGCAGCGCGGCGGGCGGCGCGATCAGGCCGCGCGCCAGCTCGGCGCCGCACACCTGCAGCGTGATGCCGTCGGCCACAGGGCGCACCGCTTCCAACCGGGCCATGAAGAAGGTCGGCCGGCCCGGCCCGAGCAGGCCGGCACCGTAGACCATTCCGTGCGGCCGCAGCAGCCGGTTGAGTCGCTCCGCGTCGAAAGGATCGACCTCGCCCGTCGCTCCGCCCGGCAGCGGTACGAAGTCCCGACCCTCGAGCTCGGCCCACCTCGCCTCGCGGCGCGCCAGCCACTGGCCGATCGCGTCGCGCGACAGTGCGGCACCCAGCGGCAGGCCCTTCTCCCAGCGATAGAACTCGCGCATCTGCAGCAGGAAGGTGCACAGGCTCAGGTCGGCCGCATGGCGGGCATCGGCGATGTGGCAGTTGGTCTGCACCGCCGCGATCAGCGGCCCGATCGGCAGCGTCATGGGCCGGGGCGCCGGCGGCGCGGCTGCCAGGCGGCGATGGCGTCCACCAGCTGCTGCCACGGCAGATCGAGCAGGCTGTCATGGCGCTCATGCGCCAGGCCGATCAGGTGGTGCACGTCGGCGCTCGGCGCGTCGAGCACCTGCTGCAGTCCGCGCAGCCCGCCGCACTGCAACTGCAGCGCCTTGGCATGCACCAGCGGCGCCGGCGGCCGCGGCAGGCGCAGCGTGAACAGGGCGCGCTCGCGCAGCAGGGCCGACAGCGTCGCGCAGTTGGTGCGTGCCACCGGCGAGCTGCAGGTCAGCGCATCGATCTCGCCGGCGCTGTGGCGGATCGCCAGCTCGCAGCGCGCGGCGTGCGCCAGCAGCGCCTTGGTGAACACGCAGGCCTGCTCGCCGTGGCAGCACGACGGGGCGACGGATCCGGGTTCGTCCACCGCGGCGCCTTCAGTCGTCGCCGCTCGGCCCGGCCTCGCGCACCTGGCTCAGCAGGTCCTCGGCCTGCAGCTCGTTGTCGGCGAACATGACCTTCACCTTGCCCGGCGTGCCCGGCGGGTCGGCCGCCCGCAGCGCCTTGGCTTCGGCGGACGCCTCGCGGAAACGTTCGAACTGGCTCAGCTTCTTCAGCACGCCCAGCGGCATGACGCGGTAGATGTAGTAGGGCAAGGTGCTCTCTCAGACGTAGCGTTTGGAGGCGCGCCGGCGGCCGGGCAGCGCCTTCTGGATGATCACGCCGCGCAGCGCGGCGAGGTCGGGCAGCGGCCGGGCAGGGTAGGCAGGGTTGAGCGGCTGCAGGCGCCATCCGTCGCCCACGCTGTCGTTCGCGCGGCGCAGCTGGCGGAAGATCCACTCGTCGTCGACGAAGGCGAGCACGAAGGAGCCGTCGCGCGTGGCGCCGTCGGGCTCGATGATGACGATCTCGCCTTCGACGAACTCCGGCGCCATGCTGTCGCCGAGCACCATCAGCGCGAACGACTCGCTGCCACTGTCGCAGCCGCTCATCACAGCACCTCGGTGTGGATCTGCGCGGCCGCGACACCGGCGGCGCGCAGCTCGCCGTGCAGGGCCTGCACGAAGGCCTCGGGGCCGGCGACGTAGAAGTCGCAGGCGATGTCGAACAGGTCGGCGCGCATCGCCTGCGCGAGCTGCCGCGCACCGGCGGCGGCGTCGCTGTGGTACGCGAGGTGGTGCTCGAAGCTGTCGAGCGCGGCAGACCAGGCGCGGCACTGGTTGGCCATGAAGTGGCCATCGGGCCGCGTGGCCAGCCAGAACAGCGACAGCGAAGGCGCCTCGTCGCGCGCCAGCGCATGTTCGATCAGGCTCTTGACCGGGCCGAAGCCGAGGTCACAGGCCGCGAACACCAGCGGGCGTTCGCCACTGGCGAGCACGAACTCGCCCAGCGGCCCCCACAGGTCGATCGCGGCGCCGCTGCGCAGGCCGCCGTCGAACACCCGGCAGGCGAACGGGTCGTCGGCGTCGCGGCCGACAAGGAAGTGCAGGTTGCGGTCGTCGCAGGGGCAGCTGGCCACCGGCAGCGTGCGGTACAGGTCGTCGGCCTGCTCGCTGCTGCCGCTCAGGCCGAGCGTGACCGACTGGCCGGCGAGGAAGCGCAGCCGGTGGCTGCGCGGCGTCTGCAGGTGCAGCAGCCGGGTGTCGGCGCCGAGTTCACGCACCTGGCGCAGCGTGGTGACGATCTGCTGCGGCGCGATGTCCTGCGGGCCGCCGGCCTCCAGCGTCTCGATCGTCAGTTCGCTGCTGGCGGCGGTGTGCGCGCACAGCAGCGTGTAGCCCTGCGCGCGCTCGGCTTCGGAGAGCGGGTAGTCGCAGGGCTGCACGCGCGCCACCTCGCCGTCGATGACGCGCACCTTGCACATGCCGCAGGTGCCGTTGCCGCAGCCGTAGTTGAGCTTGAGCCCGGCGCGCAGGCCGGCCTGCAGCAGCGTGTCGTGGCCCTCGATCTCGAACTGGTGGCCGCTCGGGCGCACCGTCACCTGCGCACACATCACCTTGAGCATGTCGTCCATCACGTCCAGCCTGTCGACGGGTTCGGTGGCCAGGGCGCGCGCCAGGCC
>NZ_CALRZC010000304.1:0-8212 GCF_943372545.1 Variovorax sp. YR752
GCCTCGTTGAGCGCGTCCTTCAGCGTCTTCGAGCCCGATTCGACCGGCACGACCCTCGCGCCGAGCAGATGCATGCGGTAGACGTTGGGCGACTGGCGCTTGACGTCCTCGCTGCCCATGTAGACCACGCACTCCATGCCGTAGCGTGCACAGATCGTCGCGGTGGCGACGCCGTGCTGGCCGGCGCCGGTCTCGGCGATCACGCGCGGCTTGCCCATGCGCCGCGCCAGCATCGCCTGGCCGATGGTGTTGTTGACCTTGTGCGCGCCGGTGTGGTTCAGGTCCTCGCGCTTGAGGTAGATCTGCGCGCCGCCGAGTTCACGGCTCAGCCGCGCGGCGTGGTAGACCGGGCTGGGCCGGCCGACGAAGTGGGCAAGTTCGGAGCGGAACTCGGCCATGAAGGCGGCATCGGCGCGTGCCTCGTCGTAGGCGGCCTTGAGTTCGTCCAGCGCGTGGATCAGGGTCTCGGCGACGAAGGTGCCGCCGTAGACGCCGAAATGCCCCCGCGCATCGGGTTGCTGGTAGTTCGACATGGTGGTGGAAAGGTGTTCAGGTCTCGGAGTCGGCGGCGCGCGCATCGGCTTCGCGCACCGCCTCGCAGAACCGGCGGATCAGGTCGGCATCCTTGATGCCCTTGGCTGCTTCCACGCCGGAACTCACGTCAACGGCACAGGGCCGCACCTGAAGAATGCCTTCGATCACATTTCCGGCATGCAACCCACCAGACAAAACGACCGGACGGGGCACGTTGGAGGGAATGAGAGACCAATCGAAGACCTTTCCGCCGCCGCCATAGCCCTCGACGTGGGCGTCGAGCAGGATGGCCTGGGCGTTCGAGAACTGCTGCGCAAAGTCTACCAAATCGAACCCGGCGGCCATCCGGGCGGCCCGCAGGTAGGGTCGGCCGGTCGCGTCGCAGCGAGCCGGGGTCTCGTCGCCATGGAACTGCAGCAGCGCCTGGGGCAGCGCGGAGACAGCGTCGGCCACCTCGCCGTCGCTGGCGTTGACCAGCAGCGCCACCGGCATCACGAAGGGCGGCAGGCGCTGCGCCAGGTCCGCGGCACGGGCCACGCTGACCTGGCGCGGGCTCTTCGGATAAAGCACGAAGCCGATCGCGTCGGCCCCCGCTTCGACAGCCGCGTCGACGTCGGCCTCGCGCGTGAGGCCACAGATCTTGATGCGCGTGCGCTGGTTCATCGGCAGTCTCACAGCCTCAAGGCAGCCAGTCCATCGCCGCCGTGGTGGCCGGCAGCGCGAGGGCCGCATCGTAGTACGGCCCGACGAAGTACAGCCCGCCGGCTGCGAAGGTCGGCGCCGCGAGGCTGCGGTCGCGCGAGCGCAGCACGCCTTGCAGCCAGTCGGCGTCGCGCGTGCCCGAGCCCACCGCCACCAGGCAGCCCATGAGGTTGCGCACCATGTGGTGCAGGAAGGCATTGGCGTCGAACTCGAAGCGCCAGTAGGCGCCGCGCCGCTCGATGTGGATGCGGCGCAGGATCTTCACCGGCGAGGCTGCCTGGCATTCGGCCGAGCGGAAGGCCGAGAAGTCGTGCTCGCCGATCAGGTGTCGCGCCGCAGCGCGCATGGCCGCGGCCTCGAGCGGCCGGAAGCTCCATCCCACCAGCCCGGCTTCCAGGGCGGGCCGCACCGGCGATTCGCGCAACACGTAGACGTAGCGCCGGCCGAGCGCGCTGTTGCGGGCATGGAAGCGGTCGTCGACGGCACAGCACCACTGCACCGCAATGTCGTCGGGCAGAAAGCGGTTGGTGCCGCGCACCCACGAGAACGGTTCGCGCTCGGCGTCGCAGTCGAGGTGCACGACCTGGTTGAGTGCATGCACGCCAGCGTCGGTGCGGCCTGCACACATCACCCGCACCGGTGCTGCGAGGAAGTTGGCGAGCGCCTGCTCGAGCCGGTCCTGCACCGTGTTGCCGCCGGGCTGGCTCTGCCAGCCCTGGTAGCCGGTGCCCCGGTAACTGACGCCGAGGGCCACCCTCATGACCGGCTCGCCGTGGCGACGCGGAGGGCGCCGCAGCGCCCGGGCATCAGCCGAGCTGCTCGAGCATGCCCTGGGCCTTGGACTTCAGCGAGCCCGAGGCCTTGGCCACCACTTCCTGCAGCAGGTCGCGGGCGCCTTCCATGTCGCCGATCTGGCGGAACTCCTCGGCCAGCTCGAGCTTGCGCGACAGCGGGTCGCCCGCATCGTCTTCGTCGAACCCGGACAGGCCGGATTCGCCGAAGCCGGAAGGCACCGTGGTCGGACCAGAAGGCGCAGCCGCGGGGCTGCCGCCGGCCGGCAGGTCGAGGTCGAGAGAGATGCCGGCCAGATCGAACTCGACCGACGGCGCGTTCGCCGGCGCAGCCGGGGCAGGCGGCGCCCCGAAGTCGGGCAGGGTCAGGTCGGCGGCATCGAGATCGAACGACGGTGCCTCGACAGGCGACGCAGCGAAGGACTGCGTGTTCTGCAGCGGCACCGGTTCGGTCGGCCCCGGCGCGTCGCTGCCGATGTCGAGATCGAGATCGACACCGGCGTCGGACGCTGGCGGCGAGGACGACTCGATGATCGACGCATTGAACTGCGAGGGCGACGGCAGCACCGATTGCGGCATCGTGCTGGCGCCGAGCGCCTCCACCATCTGACCGGCCGCGGCGGACCCGCCAGCCGGCGCCCCGCCCGGCTGGTACAGCGTGTTCTCCGGATCGATCTGCTGGCCGAGTTCCTGAGCCTTGGCCCAATCCTCGCCCTGCCCCTGGGTCAGCGAGTACAGCTGCGTGGCCAGCAGTTCGAAGCCCTTGGTGTCGCGGCGCTTGGCATAGACCTCGAGCAACTTGGTGCGGATCGCCATGCGCTCGGGATTGCCGCGCATCGCTTCCTTGAGGATCTCCTCGGCCTGCAGATCGCGGCCGTAGGCGAGGTACACGTCGGCCTCGGCCACCGGGTCGACGTCGCCGATTGCATCGAGCTGGCTCAGCGAGTAGCTCATCGACGACGAGTTGCCGCCGGCGTCGCGCGTGTCGATGCGCTGACCGCCGCTGGCACCGAAGAACGAATCGGGCTGCAGGCGGCTTTCGAGGAACGAGGTCTCGCCGCTGTCCTTCTTGGCGCGGCGGGTGAAGCGGTAGGCACCGAAACCGACCAGCGCGGCGATCAGGCCGCCACCGAGGGCCAGCGCGAGCGGGTTGTCGTCGAGCAGAGAAGCAAGGAAGCCAGGCTCCTCGGTCTGGCCCACGGCCGGCGGGGCCGGGCGCGGCGCAGCCGGCGGGGCGACGGACGCCGCCGCAGCAGCGGCCACCACCGGCGCCGAGGCTGCTTCCGACTCGGCCGGTGCAGCCACCAGCGTCGGCAGGGAGGCCGAGGCAGCCATCGCCGGTGCGGATGCAGCCGCTACCGCCGGCACGGACGCGGCGGCAACGACCGGCGCGGGCGCTGCCGTGGGAGCCGAGGCCTTGACCGGCGCAGGCGGCACGGCGAGGGGCACCGACGCGGCCGCCACGACCGGCGGCTTGACCGGCACCGAGACTGCTGCCGGCGCGGACGGCGCCGGCGGCGCAGTTGCCGCGCCGGGGCCGGTGGCCTTGGCCGCTTCGGCGCCAAGCTTCTTCAGTTCGGCAACGTTCTTCGAGAGCTCGGCGACGCGCGTAGCTGCGTCCTTCTTCTCGGCACCCTTGGCGATCTGTTCCTCGGCGGCGCTGGCCTTGCCGGCGGCGCCCTTGCTGAGCGTGAGCTTGTCGGGCGTGGTTGCGGCCGCCTGCTTGCGATCCTGGACCTCGGTCTGCACCGTGCCGGTGGCCTGGCGCGCCGGCCCGGCATCCTTGGCGGCAGGAACTGCGCCCGCAAGGCGCTGGCGATAGGCGCCGAAGTCGGCGCTCTGCGCCTGGATGAGCTCGCGCGCCTCTGCGGGCGTGACCGCCTTGGCATCATCGGCGCTCGGCACCGACAGCACCACACCGGACTTCAGCCGGTTCATGTTGTTGCCGGAGAAGGCTTCGGGATTGGCCTTGAACAGCGACACCAGCATCTGGTCGAGCGACACACCGCCACGCTGCGTCTTGCCGGCGATGCGCGACAGCGTATCGCCCTGGCGGACCTTGTATTCGTCCGGACCGATCGGGGCGGCCGCCGTGGCGGGTGCGACCGGGGCCGTGGCAGGGCGCGGCTCGGCGGCAGGACGCGCACGCGGCACGGGCGAGGCCGTCGCCGGAGCCGGAGCAGCGGCCGGCGGCGCCGCAGCGATCGACGGGGCGGCAGCCGGCGCGGTCGGCGCCGGCGCACGCGCCATCGTCGGCGGGTCGAACAGCATCGTGTACTCGCGCACCAGGCGGCCGCTGGCCCAGGAGATCTCGAGGATGACGTCGACGAAGGGCTCCTGCACGGCGCGATCGCTGGTCACGCGCAGGTACGGGCGACCGTCGCCGCGGCGCTGCAGTTCGACGTTGGTGGCGGGCAGCACGGCGTTGTAGTCGACCCCGGCGGCCTTGTACGCCTCGGGCGGCGCCACGCGCACACGCAGGGTGCCCGCCTCTTCCGGCGTCAGGCTGGTGACATCGATCTCGGCCCGCAGCGCCTCACCCAGTGCCGACTGCACGGAAAGCCTGCCCAGACCCAGCGCGTACGCGTTCGATGCAGCCAGCCACAGAGCGGCTGCAGCCACACCGGTCAGGGCAAGGCGCCCTGAGAAGGTCGAGTTTGATTTCAAGGCGTCTCCCAATAGGACCGTGCCGGGCGTGAAGTAGGCCCGCTGCTGTCGACCAGGTTATCGGCGAAGGACATCCGCACCTCGCACAAATAGCTGGAAATCACAATAACATCAAGAGGATACGAAGACAAGCTCATGCATTGGCTGATATTCGTCCCAGGCCGCTCGCATCACGCCTTCGCGTGACAAATGTTGCAGCGCGCCAACGGCCCACCGATGGCGCGCACCGACTCAGGCCTCGACCAGGATGCGCAGCATGCGGCGCAGCGGCTCGGCCGCGCCCCACAGCAGCTGGTCGCCGATCGTGAAGGCACCGAGGTACTGCGGCCCCATCGCCAGCTGGCGGATGCGGCCGACGGGAATCGTCAGTGTGCCGGTCACCGCCACCGGCGTCAGATCCTTCACCGTCGCCTCGCGGGTGTTGGGCACCACCTTCACCCAGGCGTTGTCGGCAGCGATCATGGCCTCCACATCGGCCAAAGGCACGTCCTTCTTGAGCTTGAACATCAGTGCCTGGCTGTGGCAGCGCATCGCGCCGATCCGCACGCAGAAGCCGTCGACCGGCACCGCCGCGCTGCCGAAGCCCTCGCCCTGGCCGAGGATCTTGTTGGTCTCGGCGCCGCCCTTCCACTCTTCGCGGCTGACGCCGTTGCCGAGATCCTTGTCGATCCAGGGGATCAGCGAGCCGCCCAGCGGCACGCCGAAGTTGGCGGTCTCGGCCTCGGTCAGCGCACGCTGCTTGCCGACGATCTTGCGGTCGATCTCTAGGATCGCGCTCTTCGGATCGTCCAGAAGGGGTTTGACCTCGGCGTTGAGCGTGCCGAACTGCGTCAGCAGTTCGCGCATGTGCTGTGCGCCACCGCCCGATGCGGCCTGGTAGGTCATCGTGCTCATCCACTCGACCAGCCCGGCCTTGTACAGCGCGCCCACGCCCATCAGCATGCAGCTGACGGTGCAGTTGCCGCCGATCCAGTTGCGCCCCCCGCCAGCCAGTGCGTTCTTGATCACCGGCAGGTTGACCGGGTCGAGCACGATGACCGCGTCGTCCTTCATGCGCAGCGTCGAGGCAGCATCGATCCAGTGGCCCTTCCAGCCGGCCGCGCGCAGCTTCGGGAATACCTCGCTCGTGTAGTCGCCGCCCTGGGCGGTGATGATGATCTCGCAGCGCTTGAGCGCCTCGATGTCGTAGGCGTCCTTGAGCGTCTTCTCGTTCTTCGCCATCGCCGGGGCGGCGCCGCCGGCATTGCTGGTGCTGAAGAACAGCGGCTCGATGTGGGCGAAGTCGCCCTCGGCCTGCATGCGGTCCATCAGCACGGAGCCGACCATGCCGCGCCATCCGACCAATCCCGTGAGTCTCATCGTCGTCGCCCTTTCTGAAAGTGTCTGCAAACTCTTGTCTCCCCCGGGTCGCGTCGCCGGGGGATGAGGGCGAGACGAACCGGAGCCGGACTAGCTCTTGGTAATGGATTTGATGGTCGTGCCCGAGAGCGCGGCGACCACGGCGTCGCCCATGGCGCGCGTGCCGACCTTGGTGGTGCCCTCGGACCAGATGTCTGCCGTGCGCAGCCCCGACGCGAGCACGTGCTGGACCGCCGACTCGATGCGATCGGCAGCCTCGGGCTGGTTCAGGGAGAAGCGGAGCATCATGGCCACGGACAGGATTGTAGCCAGCGGGTTGGCGAGATCCTTGCCCGCAATGTCGGGCGCGCTGCCGTGGCTGGGCTCGTACAGGCCCCGGCCCGCTTCGTTCAACGAGGCCGACGGCAGCATGCCGATCGAACCCGTGAGCATGGCCGCCTCGTCGGACAGGATGTCGCCGAACATGTTGCCAGTGACCAGCACATCGAACTTCTTCGGCGCCTTGACCAGCTGCATCGCCGCGTTGTCGACGTACATGTGCTCGAGTTCGACGTCGGGGTACTGCGCATGCACCTCGGTGACCACGTCCTTCCAAAACTGGAAGGTCTCCAGAACGTTGGCCTTGTCGACGCTGGTCACCTTCTTGCTGCGCTTGCGCGCCGCCTGGAAGGCGACGTGGGCGATGCGCTCGATCTCCGGGCGCGAGTAGCGCATGGTGTCGAAGGCCTCCGGTGCGCCCTTGAAGGCGCCGTCGGGCGATTCGCGCCGTCCGCGCGGCTGGCCGAAGTAGATGTCGCCGGTCAGCTCGCGGATGATCAGGATGTCCAGCCCCGCCACCAGCTCGGGCTTCAGGCTCGACGCGTGGGTGAGCTGCTCATAGCAGATCGCCGGGCGGAAGTTGGCGAACAGGCCGAGATTCTTGCGCAGACCGAGGATGGCCTGCTCGGGGCGCAGCGCGCGCTCGAGCTTGTCGTACTTCCAGTCGCCGACGGCGCCGAACAGCACGGCGTCGGCGTCCTTGGCGAGCTTGAGCGTCGAGTCGGGCAGCGGGTGGCCGTGCGACTCGTAGGCCGCGCCGCCGACCGGCGCGGTCTCGGTCTCGAAGGTCAGGTCGAGGCACTGCATCGCGCGCTGGGCCTGCGCGACGATCTCGGTGCCGATGCCGTCGCCCGGCAGGATGGCGATCTTCAAGCGGATGTCCTTGGTCAGAGGGTGTGGGCGAGCCAGGGCTTCTTCAGCAGGCGCTCGTTCTCGAAGGCGCGGATCTTGTCGGCATGGCGCAGCGTCAGGCCGATGTCGTCGAAGCCACCGAGCAGGCAGTACTTGCGAAACGGCTGCACCTCGAAGGGCAGGCCTGTGCCGTCCGGCTTGATCACCAACTGGCGATCGAGGTCGACGGTCAGCTGGTAGCCGGTGAAGGGGGCCACCTCGTCGAACAGCATGCTCACCTGCGCCTCGGGCAACACGATGGGCAGCAGGCCGTTCTTGAAGCAGTTGCTGAAGAAGATATCGGCGTAGCTCGGCGCGATGATGGCGCGGAAACCGTACTGGTCCAGCGCCCAGGGCGCATGCTCGCGCGAGGAGCCGCAACCGAAGTTCTTGCGCGCCAGCAGGATCGAGGCACCCTGGTAGCGCGGCTGGTTGAGCACGAACTCCGGGTTGGACTTGCGCGTGGCCGGATCCTGGCCCGGCTCGCCGCGGTCGAGGTAGCGCCACTCGTCGAACAGGTTCGGGCCGAAGCCGGAGCGCTTGATCGACTTGAGGAACTGCTTGGGGATGATCGCGTCGGTGTCGACGTTCTCTCGGTCCAGCGGCGCGACCAGTCCCTTGTGAACGGTGAAGGCTTGCATGTTGGAGCTCTACTTCTTCTTGGCGGCTTCTTCGATCTTCTCGCCGCCCTTCTGGATGTCCTTGCCAACGCCCTCGAGCGTGTTGCAGCCGGCCAGCAGGTAGAGCGAGGCGAGGAAGGCGAACAGGATGCGCTTCATGACAGGTCTCCTTGTCTGGATGATGTGAGTCAGGCGATGCGACGGACGTCGACGAAATGGCCTTCGATGGCCGCCGCGGCGGCCATCGCCGGGCTGACCAGGTGGGTGCGGCCACCGGCCCCCTGGCGGCCTTCGAAGTTGCGGTTGGAGGTGGAGGCGCAGCGCGCGCCC
>NZ_CALRZC010000305.1:0-8201 GCF_943372545.1 Variovorax sp. YR752
CGCGCAGCTTGCCGTTGACCTGCAGCATGAGTTCGACCTCGTCCTGCGCCAGCGCGGCCACGTCGACCACGGGCCAGGGCGCGTCGAGCAGGTCGCCCGAGGCCTTGTCGTAGCCGAGCTGTTGCCACAGCTGGTGCGCGATGTGCGGCGTGGCCGGGTAGATGCAGCGCAGCAGGATGCCGAAGCCTTCGCGTGCGGCGGCCGCGTCGCCCGCGCTGCCGTCGGGCTTGAAGCCTTCGAGCGCGTTGAGCAGCTTCATTGCGCCAGACACCACCGTGTTGTATTGCATGCGCTGGTAGTCGTAGTCGATCTGGCGCAGCACGGTATGCACCTCGCGGCGCAGGGCTTGGGCGGGCTTGCCGAAGCTCTGCCCGGCGAGCGCCACCGGCGCCACGTCGGCCTGGGCCACGCCGTAGTTCCACACGCGGCGCAGGAAGCGGTAGCTGCCTTCGACGGCCGCGTCGTTCCACTCGAGCGTGGCTTCGGGCGGCGCGGTGAACATGGTGTACAGGCGCGCGGTGTCGGCGCCGTACTTCTCGATCAGGTCCTGCGGGTCGACGCCGTTGCGCTCGCTCTTGCCCATCTTGCCCACGCCGCCGTACTCGACCTTCGTGCCGTCGGCCAGCGTGCCGCCGGTGATGCGGCCCTGCGCGTCGAGCACCGCCGTGACTTCGAGCGGCGGGAAGTAATCCTTGCCGCCCTTCTCGTTGCGCGAGTAGAAGATGTGGTTCAGCACCATGCCTTGCGTGAGCAGCTTGGCGAAGGGCTCGTCGGCCTTCACGAGGCCCAGGTCGCGCATGACCTTGGTCCAGAAGCGCGCGTACAGCAGGTGAAGAATCGCGTGCTCGATGCCGCCGATGTACTGGTCCATCGGCATCCAGTAGTCGGCCCCCTCGGCGACCATGGCCTGGTCGTTCTTGGGGTCGCAGTAGCGCATGAAGTACCACGACGAATCCACGAAGGTGTCCATCGTGTCGGTCTCGCGCCGTGCGGCCTTGCCGCACACGGGGCAGACCACGCCGGCGTGGAAGCCTTCGTGCTTGTTCAGCGGGTTGCCCGAACCGTCGGGCACGCAGTCGGTCGGCAGCACCACGGGCAGGTCCTTTTCGGGGACCGGCACCGCGCCGTGTTCTTCGCAATGGATGATCGGGATCGGCGTACCCCAGTAGCGCTGGCGGCTCACGCCCCAGTCGCGCAGGCGCCATGTGGTCTGCAGCTCGCCCAGGTCCTTCTGGCCCAAGGCATGCGCCACGGCGGCCACGGCCTCCTTGTAGGTCATGCCGCTGAAGTTGTCGGAGTTGATGGTCACGCCGCGCTGCTTGTCGCCGTACCAGTCCTGCCACTTGTGATAGTCGAAGTGCGGCTCGTCGTCGACCAGAACCACCTGGATGATCTCGATGCCGTACTTGTTGGCGAAGGCGAAGTCGCGCTCGTCGTGCGCGGGCACGCCCATCACGGCGCCGTCGCCGTAGTTGATGAGCACGTAGTTGCCCACCCACACCGGCACCTGCTCATCGGTGATCGGGTGCTTGACGGTCAGGCCCGTGGGCACGCCCTTCTTTTCTTGCGTGGCCAACTCGGCCTCGGTCGTGCCGCCACCCTTGCATTCCTCGATGAAGGCCGCGACCTTCGGGTCGAGCGTGGCGGCGTGCGCGGCGAGCGGATGCTCGGGCGCGACGGCGCAGAAGGTGACGCCCATGATGGTGTCGGCACGCGTGGTGAACACGTACATGCGGCCGTCCTGAATGAGCTTGCCGCTCGCGTCCCGGATGTCATGCGTGAACGCGAAGCGCAGGCCTTCGCTCTTGCCGATCCAGTTTTCCTGCATCAGCTTGACGCGCTCGGGCCAGCCCGGCAGCTTGTGCTGGGTGTGCTCGAGCAGCTCTTCGGCGTAGTCGCTGATCTTCAGGTAGTAGCCGGGAATTTCGCGGCGCTCGACCGTGGCGCCGGTGCGCCAGCCCTTGCCGTCGATCACCTGCTCGTTGGCCAGCACGGTCTGGTCGACCGGGTCCCAGTTGACGACCTGGGTCTTGCGGTAGGCAATGCCCTTTTCGAGCATCTTCAGGAACAGCCACTGGTTCCACTTGTAGTAGCTCGGATCGCAGGTGGCGATCTCGCGGCTCCAGTCGATGGCCAGGCCCATGGCCTGGAGCTGGCCCTTCATGTAGGCGATGTTCTCGTAGGTCCACTTGGCCGGCGGCACGCCGTTCTTCAGCGCCGCGTTCTCGGCCGGCAGGCCGAAGGCGTCCCAGCCCATGGGCATCAGCACGTTGTAGCCGCTCATGCGCAGGTAGCGCGTGAGCATGTCGTTGATCGTGTAGTTGCGCACGTGGCCCATGTGCAGCTTGCCGCTCGGGTACGGCAGCATCGAACAGGCGTAGTACTTCTTGCGCCCCGCGTCCTCGGTGACACGGTAGACATCGGCGGCGCGCCATTGCGCCTGGGCAGCGGACTCGACGTCGCTGGGTTTGTAGCTGGGGTTCATGACATCTCGGCAGGGCCCGGCTCGACGGCGGCCGGGAAGGCGGATTATCGCGCCGTGCGTGATCGTCTCCCCGGCCCCGTGCCGGAATCAGGCCCTTTCCTGCGGCGGCGGGGCAGGCGTCCACTCGTCGCCGAACAGTTCCGGCTCGCTGTAGGCCTCCAGATTCGCCCAGTGGTGGGCCGCGTCTTCCCGGTAGAACAGGCTGGCCAGCCCCGCCGCCAGGCGCCGCGCGCCGTCGCTGATGGCCGGAATGTCGCCCGACACCGTGCCGTGCGACAGCGCCGCCGGGTAGCAGAAGCAGTGGATGCGATCCAGCCCCGGGCAGGCGCCGGGGGCGTTCTCCTGGAATTCGAAGGCCGGCCCGAGGTCGGGCGAATCGGTCAGTTCGCGGTCTTCGTCGCCCGGTGCGGGCGTGAAACGGTCTTTCCAGGTACGAATGTGCGCGGCAATGCCCGCGAATTCGGGGCGGGCGGCCCAGTCGACCTGGAAACCGGTCGACACAATTAAAAAGTCGAATTCAAAGTCGCCCTTGGGCGTGGTGACATGCAGCACCTCGCCCTGCGGCGCCACGGCAAGGATGGGGCAACCGAAGTTGAAAAAAGCATTGACGTGCCGCGACACCCGCAGCGTGCTGCCGTGCGGTGGCGGCACGTTCAGCACGTTGATGTAGTGACGGATGCGCCACTTCAGCTCGTCGGGCAGGTCGTAATGCCCCTGCGTGAGCCCCGGCACGCCGGCGCCCTTGCCCTTGTTGACGCGCGGCAGGTCGGGCCGGCGAATCAGCAGCTCGACGCTGTGCGCGCCGGCCTCGAGCGCGGTGGCGGCGCTGTCCATGGCCGAGGAGCCCGCGCCGACCACGCCCACGCGCAGGCCCTTGAGACGGCCGTAGTCCATCTCGTCGGAGGAATGCGCCCACCTGGCGCGCGGCAGGCCGTCGACAAAGGCGGGCACGGCCGGGCCGCCGAGGCCGTCGCGGCCGGTGGCCAGCACGACGCGGCGCGCCAGCACGCGGCGTTCGCCGTCGGGCGTGCGCAGGTCCAGGCGCACGGCGCTGGCGTCGGGCAGCGGCTGCAGGCCGGTGACGGCGGTGTCGTTGCGCACGTCCACGCCCATCACGCGGCGGTACCAGACCAGGTAGTCCATCCACTGCAGGCGCGGGATCTTGTCCATCGCGGCCCAGGCTTCTGTGCCGAACTGGGCCTCGAACCAGGCGCGGAAGGTCAGCGAGGGCAGCCCCAGCGCGGGGCCCGTGAGTTCCTTGGGCGAGCGCAGGGTTTCCATGCGCGCCGTGGTGGCCCAGGGGCCTTCGCGGCCGGCCGGCGCGCGGTCGAAGACCACGGCGCGGATGCCTTGCTGCGCCAGCGCGCCCGCCGCCGCCAGCCCGGCCTGGCCGCCGCCGATGATGGCCACGTCGAGCACGGGTTCGCCGTCGATCTGGCGCGGCGGCACCCAGGCGCGGGCGGGCCAGCCGAGGTAGTCGAGGTCCTGGGCGAGCCGGCGTTCGAGCGCGGCGAGGCCGATGGGTGAGGCGGAGGGAGTGAAAGCGGTGTCGTCGGTGGTCATCGGTCGGGGGGCGGGACGGCAGCGCCCCGCCCTGCTGAATTTACCCACTTCTGCGCGGCGCCCGCCCGCATCAGCGTACCGCTGGCCCGGATTTCGCATGCCACAATGAATTTCGACCACAGGGGCAGGCATGAGCGGCAGCAACAGCGAATGGTGGCGGGGCGCGGTGATCTACCAGATCTACCCGCGCAGCTTCATGGACAGCAACGGCGACGGCGTCGGCGACCTGCCCGGCATCACGTCGAAGCTCGACCACGTCGCCAGCCTCGGCGTCGACGCGGTCTGGGTCTCGCCCTTCTTCCGCTCCCCCATGAAGGACTTCGGCTACGACGTGGCCGACTACCGCGCGGTCGATCCGCTGTTCGGCACGCTGGCCGACTTCGACGCCATGCGCGCACGCATGCACGCGCTGGGGCTGAAGCTCATCATCGACCAGGTGCTGTCGCACACGTCCGACCAGCACGCCTGGTTCGTCGAAAGCCGCAGCTCGCGCGACAACCCCAAGGCCGATTGGTACGTCTGGGCCGACCCCCAACCCGACGGCACGCCGCCCACCAACTGGCTCTCGGTCTTCGGCGGCTCGGCGTGGCAGTGGGACTCGCGCCGCAGGCAGTACTACCTGCACAGTTTTCTTGCCGAGCAACCCGATCTCAACTTCCATTGCGCCGAGGTGCAGGACGCCCTGCTCGGCGAGGTGCGCTTCTGGTGCGAACGCGGCGTGGACGGCTTCCGCTTCGACGCCTGCAACCACCAGTTCCACGACGCGCTGCTGCGCGACAACCCGCCGGCCACGAGCGCGTCGATCGACGAGGTCAGCACCGTGCGCGCCGACAACCCGTATGCGATGCAGCAGCACCTGTACGACAAGAGCCAGCAGGAAAACCTCGTGTTCCTCGAGCGGCTGCGCCAGCTGCTCGACGGCTACGGCGCGGTCGCGCTGGGCGAGGTCGGCGACGAGAACGCACCGCCCGTCATGGCGCAGTACACCGAACTCGGCAAGCGCCTGCACCTGGCCTACAGCTTCAGCCTGCTGACCGCCGACCACAGCCCGAAGCACCTGCGCCACCAGGTCGAGACGCTCGACGCCGCGCTCGCGCCCACGGGCGGCTGGGGCTGCTGGGCGGTGTCGAACCACGACGTGCCGCGCGTCGCCACGCGCTGGAGCGACGGCAAGGGCCCCGACACGCGCCGCGACCGGCTCTGGCTCGCGCTGCTGCTCGCACTGCGCGGCAGCGCCAGCCTCTACCAGGGCGAAGAGCTGGGCCTGCCCGAGGCCGACGTGCCCTTCGAACTGCTGCAAGACCCCTACGGCCGCGCCTTCTGGCCCGAGTTCAAGGGCCGCGACGGTTGCCGCACCCCGATGCCCTGGCTCTCGGGCGCGCCGAACGCCGGCTTCAGCAGCGGCACGCCCTGGCTGCCGGTCGACGGCGCGCACCTGCCGCTGGCCGTCGCGCAACAGGAGCGCGACCCCGACTCGATGCTCGCTTTCAGCCGCGCCCTGCTGCACTGGCGCCGCACGCAGCCGCTGCTGCGCACGGGTGCGCTGGCGTTTGTCGATGCGCCCGAGCCGCTGCTGCACCTCGTGCGAAGCGAGGGCGACGCGGTGCTGCATGCGATCTTCAATACGGGGCGCGAACCGGTCTCGATCCCGCTGCCCGAGCCGTGGGTGCCGCTCGTCGGGCACCCGCTCGTGCCGACCGCGACCGTCATCACCGATCCAATAAAACCCCTGCTGACACTGGCGCCTTATGGCGTGTTCTTCGGCACGCCTGCCGCAGCAGGAGGACGCTGAACCCCATGCCCCCTTCTTCTCCTTCCCTCAAGCCGGCCGACATCCACGCGCTGATGCGCGCCGAACACGGCGACCCGTTCGCCGTGCTCGGCCCCCACGAGACCGCCGACGGTCTTGAGGTGCGCGCCCTGATGCCCGGCGCGCGGCAGGTGGCCGTGGTGCATTCGCGCACCGGCTGGCCGCTGTCGATCCTCGTGCGGCACGAGGGCAGCGACCTGTTCAGCGGCCTCGTGCCCGCGGCCGAGGCGCGCATGGGCTATTCGTTCCAGGTCGACTGGGACGCGGGCCACGCCACGCAGCTCGACGACCCGTACCGCTTTCCTTTCGTGCTCGGCGAGACCGACGTCTGGCTGCTGGCCGAGGGCACCCACCTGCGGCCGTGGGAGCGGCTGGGCGCGCACCTGCGCGAGATCGACGGCGTGAAGGGCGTGGCTTTTGCCGTGTGGGCGCCGAATGCGCGGCGCGTGTCGGTGGTGGGCGACTTCAACAACTGGGACGGCCGTCGCCACATGATGCGGCTGCGTCGCGAATGCGGTGTGTGGGAAATCTTCGCGCCGCACGTCGCTGTGGGCGACAGCTACGAATTCGAAATTCTGTCGGCGCAGGGCGAGGTGCTGCGCAAGGCCGACCCCTTCGCGTTCTCGTCGCAGCTGCGGCCCGGCACCGCCTGCATGGTGGCACCGCTGCCTGCGCCGGTGCTGATGCCCGCCGGGCGTGCCGAAGCCAACGCGCGCGAGGCGCCGATCAGCATCTATGAAGTGCACCTGGGCTCATGGCGCCGCAAGCACCACGGCCAGGAATGGCTGGACTACCGCGAGCTGGCCGACACGCTCGTGCCCTACGTGCGCGACCTGGGTTTCACGCACATCGAACTGCTGCCCATCACCGAGCACCCCTTCGACGGCTCGTGGGGCTACCAGCCGATCGGCCTTTATGCGCCGACCTCGCGCTTCGGCACACCCAGCGACTTCCGCCATTTCGTCGAAGCCGCGCATGCCGCGGGGCTGGGCGTGATCCTCGACTGGGTTCCCGCGCACTTCCCGACCGACGCGCACGGTCTAGGCAACTTCGATGGCACCGCGCTGTACGAGTACGCCGACCCGCGCGAGGGTTTCCACAACGACTGGCAGACGCTGATCTTCAACTACGCGCGCACGGAGGTGCGCAACTACCTGGTCGGCAACGCGCTGTACTGGCTGGAGCGCTACGGCGTCGACGGCCTGCGCGTGGATGCGGTGGCGTCGATGCTGTACCGCGACTACAGCCGCAAGGCCGGTGAGTGGGTGCCGAATGCGCAGGGCGGGCGCGAGAACCTGGAGGCCATCGATTTTCTTCGGCGCATGAACCGCGTGGTGGGCGTGGAGCGGCCGGGCGCGGTGACGATCGCTGAAGAGTCGACGAGCTTTCCTGGCGTGACGCGACCGCCGGAAGACGGCGGTCTGGGGTTTCACTACAAGTGGAACATGGGGTGGATGAACGACACGCTGGCGTATGCGGGCACCGATCCGGTCTATCGCAAGCACCATCACCAGCAGGTCACTTTCGGGCTGATGTACGCGCACAGCGAGAACTTCGTGTTGCCGCTGTCGCATGACGAAGTGGTGCATGGCAAGGGGTCGATGATCGGGCGCATGCCTGGGGATGAATGGCAGAAGTTTGCGGGGTTGCGCAATCTGTATGGGTACCTGTGGGGTTATCCGGGGAAGAAGTTGCTGTTCATGGGGGGGGAGTTTGCGCAGTACGCGGAGTGGAATGCAGACCGCGGGCTGGATTGGCATTTGCTGGAGCATGCGGCGCATCAAGGGGTGCGGCGGTTGGTGCGCGATTTGAACAATGTGTATCGGCACTTTCCTGCTTTGCATGAGCTGGACCATGAGGGTGCGGGGTTCGAGTGGGTGGTGCATGACGATGTGGCGCAGTCGGTGTTTGCGTTTGTTCGTCGGGGGCGGGATGGAGGGTTTGTTGTTGTGGTTTGCAACTTCACGCCTGTGGTTCGGGAGGGGTATCGGCTTGGCGTTCCTGTCGCGGGGGCTTATCGCGAAATCATCAATACCGATGGTTCGGTGTATGGCGGTAGCGGGGTGGGGAATGGGGTGGTTGAGAGTTCTTCTGTGGCTTGGCATGGGAAGGGCGACTCGATCGTGATCAGCGTGCCGCCACTCGCTACTTTGATGTGGGTGTTGGCTTGAAACGCTCTGGGCTTTTTTGCTTTCCGAGGCCGGGTCTCGCCCCGGCGGGCGACCTACTTTTCTTTGCTTCGCCAAAGAAACGTAGGCAAAAGAAAGGCGACCCTGCTGTCTGCGTCCCTCCGCTTCGCTGCGGGCAACCTGCGGTGCTCACGTTTCGCGGGGTCTCGCAGAA